>NZ_JAHHPR010000266.1:0-1541 GCF_024606255.1 Endozoicomonas sp. SESOKO3 | reverse complement strand
ACGTTTGTCGTGCTGGTCAAAACGTTTGCGGTTCTCAGACTGGTAAGCCTCAATCTTGCGGTCTTGCCGCTCAAACATGAGCCGATTCTCTCGCTGGTTTTCGAGCACAATCTTCTGTGTTTCCCCAGTAATCTCGATGAGCCGATGTACAGCGTTATCCAGCGATTCAAAATGGGATTCAAGTTTCTCTACACGATATTCCAGTGACATACTGCGTACCATTATCATTTGTTGCAGGAGCAGTCAGCATAGCAGACATTGAGAGATTGCACAGAGACACCTAACGCCAAGTTAAGCGGTGGCAACGCAGGCGGCGTCTGATGGAAAGGCGCAGCCCCGGGAACGAACTTGAACTTTTTGTTAGGTGGGCATGATCATTTGCCAGTAGCCAACATCTTGCCACTGATTGAACTTAAACCCTACTTTCTCAAAATGAGCAACTTTTTTCATTCCTAGGTTTTCGTGTAAGGCAACACTTTTTTCATTTGGCAATGTTATACAACCAATAGCTGTTTTAATTCTTTTACTCTGTAATTTTTTTAACAACTCTCTATACAAAGCGCTACCAAGTCCCTTACTTTGAAAGTTCGGATCAAGATAAATAGTAGTTTCTACGGAAAACCGATATGCACTACGGTCATGCCATTGTGAAGCATAAGCATAACCGACTACTTTTGAATCATTTATTAACACGATCCAGGGCAAACCATCTGACTTAATTTTATTAACCCTAAAATCAATATCAGATGCTAAAATCTCTTCTTCTTCAAACGTAAATGCAGTGTTCCTTACATAGTGATTATAAATTTCTACAATCCGTTTAATATCACTGCTTTCGACCTCTCTTATCATTATTTCTGCCTCTTAACCGTGATATGTGGACACACCTAACGGCTGCAGCAAGGGAGCGAGCGCAGTGAGCGTCCCCGTTGGCTGCACTTGCTATGCTGCGCTCTCATCTGCGGGTTTGATCTAATTTTTCAGCCATCCATGTTTTTACTATTGCTTGACGAGCAACTCCAAGCCTGGCTGCTTCTTTATCAAGGGCATTGATCATCCATATTGGAAAGTCAATATTGACACGCTTTGTATCAAAATCAGGACGATGACCCTTGTCCCACTGAACCACATTATCAATTAGCTCACTGCCCTCATCAAAGGCTTTGTCGAAATCTTCAGTTTTCATAGCAAGTAATCTCCTTTGTTCTCGAACGGCGAACTGAAATAATTCTGATGTTATCTCCTCATAGTGTATAAACCGCTGTCCAGTGTTTGCCTTTGTACCTTGCAACCATGAGGAATCGCTCTTCTCCTTCAAGACTTGCAGGAAAGATGATTTTTGACTCATCCTCCCATAAGTTTTGAGCTTCATCGAAGTCAATACCATGTTTGTCAAAATTAGTCATACTTTTATTCGGATCGTATTCAAACAAGTGATTTTGACACCTATAAATACAGCAATTAGGTATCAATTATATACCATTTGATGCTAGCAGCCTGTCGGACTTAAGGCTGTCCTACTGCGGTTGCAATAAATTGGT
>NZ_JAHHPR010000265.1:0-1355 GCF_024606255.1 Endozoicomonas sp. SESOKO3 | reverse complement strand
CGTTGAGGTCTGCCTCGGCTTCGATCAGTGCATTCACGCAGTCAGTCTTATTTTCTTGGGCAGCCATGAACACAGGGGTGGCGCCACCTGTAGTCTGGGCGTTAAGATTTGCCTCGGCTTCGATCAGGACTTTCACGCAGTCGGTATTGCCTTTCGCAGCAGCGATACACAGTGGGGTGGCGCCATCCGACGTGGCAGCGTTGAGATCTGCCCTGGCTGCGATCAGGATTTTTAGACAGTCGGTGCTATTTTGTTGGGCAGCCATGAACAGCGCGGTGACACCATTCTTGGTTCGGGCGTTGATATTCGCCCTGGCTTCAATCAGGATTTTTAGGTAGTGGCTGTTATTTTCCAACGCAGCAACGAGCAGCGCGATGACGCCATCCCCAATTTGGGCGTTGATATCCGCCTTGGCTCTGATCAGGAGTTTCATGCAGTCGATGTTATTTTCCTGGGCAGCCATGATCAGCGGGGTGGAGCCATCCTCAGCCCGGGCGTTGAGATCTGCCTCGGCTTCGATCAGGAGTTCCACGCAGTCACTGTTGCCTGTTGCAGCAGCGATGGCCAGCGGGGTGACGCCATTTGAACAGGCGGCGTTGAGATCTGCCCCGGCTTCGATCAGGAGTTTCACGCAGTCGGTGCTATTTTGCTGGGCGGCCATGAACAGCGGGGTGGCGCCACCCACGGTTTGGGCGTTGAGATTCGCCTTGGCTCTGATCAGGAGTTTGACGCAGTCGGCCTTATTCTGCTGGGCAGCGATGAGTAGTGCGGTGGCACCATTCTCACGGGCAGCGTTGAGATTCGCCCCGGCGTTGATCAGACGTTCGACGATATCCCTGTGCCCCTGACCAGATGCCAAAATCAAGGCAGTGAAATCATCAGCTAGAGCAGCATTGACATTGACTCCTTCTGCCAGTGAATGGTTCACCCGCGCAAAATCCCCGTTAATACAAGCATCAAAAAACGCCTGGTTCGGGAAAAATTGATCCGGGTGAGATTCACCGGTGCTCAGATTCAATACAGGCATCGGGTCTTGCCGACACATCGCGCACCGGCGTGAGCCGATGAGCTGTTGAACAAAAGACTTCGAAATACAATCCAGATCGAAGTGCTTGCCACAACAGTGTGCCCTGACAACCACAGGTGCTACATCACGGCCATGGAAGTGAGTCAGACAGATAGGGCAGAGATCGGACTCCAGCGATGAGTTATTTTCCACAGGGACAGGGGGGCGAGCAATACCATCCATAATGAGTAAAATATTTTTGTTAGCCAATAAGAGATGCGTCTTAGACACAAGGAAAATAAGATTGACTGCGTGAATGCACTGATCGAAGCCGAGGCAGACCTCAACG
>NZ_JAHHPR010000264.1:0-3180 GCF_024606255.1 Endozoicomonas sp. SESOKO3 | reverse complement strand
TTCGTGAACGCCGCGATCACTCCATGGAGATGTTTGAGCATGGCTGGGAGAAATATTTCAGGGAAATTATGCCCAAATGGTCTTTTTCCCATGCAGAAAGTATTCCTTACTTCTACACTTTTGGTGCCTTCCACGAGTAGCAGCTGGGCGATAGTAGAAAACGCCTGTTAATGACAAGAGGAATCTCCATCAATCAAGCTTTTTGACTGCCATCTCTGGCGACCAAATTAAAGCTGATGAGAAGTGGGACAAGTAGGAAAGCTATGGTGAATTAATCACGCAACAAACAACTAACATGATTACCAGACAGTTGACTAATGAAACACCAGTGCTGGCGTCAAGTGTAACCTTTCCTTCTGAGCCCACAGAGACTGCTCCGGTAGAAAAGCCTTGAAGCTACTCAGATAAGCAATTGACAGCCGTAAGCGATTAATAAGTCGCTTCCTCCCCCGGTGTGGCAATCGCTTTTCACAGTAATAAAAATACCCAGCCTCGAGGTAATACCATGACACATGCCCGCCCCAATGCATTAAGCCTTGCAGTAGCAGTTGCCATCAGCTCCTCCATCATGGCTACAGACGCACTGGCCGATCGCAAGCTGCAGACAAAATCTGTCGATATTTCGGGCAATGAACAGGTAGAGTTTACCCAGAGCGAGGTCATCGTTAAGCCAACTCTGGATGATGACTCGCAGCCAATACCTAAATCCTTTACCACTACCTATCCTGACCAGACCGAAGTCAGAGCAGGCTATGACATTCCTTCTGAAGGCTTCACAGACGTCCTTTCTGGCATCGAGGGTGGCGTTTCCAGTGTTGATCAGTTTGAAACAGACGAGAATGACGTTGCTCTGAAGTACACCAAAGTCCTGAAGGTAGGTAATGAAGGGGTCTTCAGGTTTACCCATAACCTTGCAGAAGAGAAACTGCTTATCGAAGTCAGAGACAGTATGACCCATCAGGATTCAATTGAGACTGTTTGCGCTCAATCAGGAGACACCTGGACATTAGAACCGTTTACTGGAATGGCCAGCCCCGTTAATCTGGTGGGAGTGCTGAAAGGTGCGAATAAAATAGCAGGAAAGCTTGGCGGAGCCGATAGCTATGTTGCCCTTGCCACCCTTGAGGTAGACAAGGTTGAAGTGAACGGGCGCACTTTCATGCGTTTTATCGCAGCAGGTGATCAGCCTCCTGAGTTAAAGCGACTGGGTCAATCGCTTTTTGTCAATGATGATGCGCTTTTCGCAGCGGCCACCTCTGCCTATACCCGGGTTCATGTTCTCGGGAAAGATCTACAACGGGGAGCTCTGGAGGATTTTTTGTCATACCATCAACCCGTCGGCTATGTTGTACACGTCGAGGATGAGACCCAGGCTTATGCTGTACCTGCTGGTTATCCAAAACTGGAAGTGACTGAGACTCCGGGAGATATTATTGTTTTCCGTGGTCAGAAACAGAACCCCACCGATATCGCTCTCGTTGAAGGGCTCCGTGACGTCTGGGAGGGGCATATCGGTTATGATCATAAGTACACGGCAAAGGTTAAAAAAGACAAAGTCAAAAGCTACCGGTACATCATTCGAAGCAGGCAGATGACGATACTGGAGGGTTTATCTGCAAAGCACGATGCCGGACTCGACATCGGTGAAGAATACGATGATAAGGTAGTAGAGCTTGCATTCTTTGAAAATCTTCAGCAGGCATTGGCCAGTGCTACTTCAGATGGAGCAGATGAAGTCGAATTCACAATGACACACGTCAGTTTCACTTCGCAGTACATCACGCCAACCTGGCTGCATATTCAACTGTTAAGACACTTCGGCTTCAAACCTGTTCTTAGAAATTTCCTGACTAACCGGCACCTTGTTCAGACTATTCACGAAGTTGCGCCCTTTCGCACCAATCCGTATGGCGGTGATTTTAATGATCCTTTTGATGATTCTTCCGGCCAGAACGAGGGCTTTGTGGCCAAAGTGATCGGCGACTTTGTCGGGCAGCTACTGGAGATAGAAAACCAGTTAGAGAACCTCAGGACAACAGAGGCATTGCTCGCAAAGCAAAATGAATTGACAGAGCACACACTGGCATCAGCCTCTCAAAGTATCAGGCAAAGCTTGAGAATGTCGGAACTTGCTCAAAAACTTATATCAATCACTGACCGGGAACAAGGTCAGCGTCAACAACCTGAGACAATTGCAGGTTCGGAAGAAGAAATTGATCGAAGACCAGCCCACCCCGAAACCATGCCTGAAGTACTTGAGAAACTGACTGCAGTGGAAAAAGCCCTAAAGATGGATGGACTCAATAGCAAGGACGATGTGTATCATCGTCGTAACGCCATTTCTGAGAACATTCACTCATACGCAACAAAAGCCATAGAAGAGGCAGAACAGGAGGCTCTGGATACACTGGAAAGAGTAGAAGAAATATTAGAAATCGAAGTTAACAAAGAGGATAACAAAGTAACAAGACTTAACAGAGTTCGCCATATATTTGACTGTGAAATCCCGGAATACATGCTTCGTGAGATGGAAGCTTTCATCTGGAAAATAGACATGGAGTGGAGCAACGACGAGAAAGCAAGAGCCTGGAACCTTCGAGATTTTCTTGACCTTTATGTCGACGACCCGCTACCGGATGCGCGTGTTTTAAGACAACAGGAAAGGATGCTTGAAGCTGTAGAAAACGAGCTGAACATCGACAAGAGTGAAAACCCTGCTGCTAAAGAAAGAGGCAAGGATACAGTTGCAGAACTGGCTTTAGTTCTGAAAGTAGAATTTGACAAAGGTACCAGCCTGAAGCACCAGAAGAATGCCCTAAAAAGCAAAATTCAGGCATTAGACAAAGAAGCAAACGACATCCATGGCAGTAAAGATTTCAGAAGAGAGAGAAACAATAAAATTGCTCGTCAACTCAACATTAACTGCGAGCGTTGTTTCAATGAGGAGGATAAGATCGGGCTCATTGAAGCAAAACTCCGGTGGCTGGATAGAGGCGTTGATATGGCGGGTCGGCCATACGTTGATGAGCGTATTGCCGCCATTGAGAATGAGCTTGACCGACAAATCGCCCGGGGATCTGAACCCCGATACATTCCTGAACCAGAGGTAGCCACTGACAAACCAGCCCTGGAGGCTACCGGGGAAGAGGTAGCCACTGACAAACCATCCCTGGAGGCTAC
>NZ_JAHHPR010000263.1:0-1324 GCF_024606255.1 Endozoicomonas sp. SESOKO3 | reverse complement strand
AAGACAAGGATGGCGAGTTCAGTATGGAGCTGTTCCGCTCCTTCTCGTCTATGAACCATTGCAAAGGCATGCTCAAACATGAGCAAGTGAAAGAAGTGCTAGGCTGGCCGGAATGGAAAGACAAGGATGGAGCGTTCAATATGAAGCTGTTCCGCGCCTTCTCGTCCATGAAACGTAGTAATGGCATGCTCAAACACGAGGAAGTGAAAGAGGTGCTGGGCTGGCCGGAATGGAAAAACAAGGATGGCGCGTTCAATATGGAACTGTTCCGCACCTTCTCATCCATGAATCACGACAAAGACATACTCAACCATGAGGAAGTGAAAGAAGTGCTGGGCTGGCCGGAATGGAAGAACAAGGGTGGCGAGTTCAACATGGAACTATTCCGCGCTTTTTCATCCATGAATAGTAGTAAAGGCATGCTCAAACATAAGGACGTGAAAGAGATACTGGGCTGGCCGGAATGGAAAGACAAGAATGGCGAGTTCAATATGGAGCTATTCCGCTCCTTCTCGTCCATGAATAATTGCAGGGGCATGCTCGAACATGAAAAAGTGAAAGAGGTGCTGAACTGGCCGGAATGGAAAGACAAGAATGACGAGTTCAGTATGGAACTGCTCCGGGCTTTCTCGTCCATGTACAACAAAAAAGGCACACCCAAACATCAGGAAGTGAAAGAGGTGCTGAGCTGGCCGGAATGGAAAGATAAGAATAACGAGTTTAGAAATGGGCTGTTCCGCGTTTTCTCGTCCATGAATCACAGCAAAGGCCTGTTCAAACATGAGGAAGTGAAAGAGGTGCTGAGCTGGCCGGAATGGCAAGACAAGGATGCCGGGTTCAGTATGGAGCTGCTCCGAGCCTTCTCATCCATGAATCATGGCAAAGGCATGCCCAAACATGAGCAAGTGAAAGAGGTGCTGGGCTGGCTGGAATGGCAAGACAAGGATGCCGGGTTCAGTATGGAGCTGTTCCGCGCCTTTTCGTCCATGAATAATGGCCAAGGCATGCTCAATAATAAGGAAGTTAAAGAGGTGCTGGACTGGCCGGAATGGAAGGACAAAAATGGCGAGTTCAATATGGAGCTTTTCCGCGCCATTTCGTCGATGAATCATAGCAAAGGCATGCTCAAGCATGAGCAGGTGAAAGAGGTGCTGGGCTGGCCGGAATGGAAAGACAAGGATGGCGACTTCAGTATGGCGCTGTTCCGCTCCTTTTCGTCTATGAACCATTCCAAAGGCATGCTCAAACGTGAGCCAGTGAAAGAGGTCTTGGGCTGGCCGGAATGGAAAGACAAGGATGGCGAGTTCAGCATGGAGCTGTTCCG
>NZ_JAHHPR010000262.1:0-1828 GCF_024606255.1 Endozoicomonas sp. SESOKO3 | reverse complement strand
GCCTTTCCTGATGTTGCAGTACTTCAACCGCAGGAAGCCCTGCTGATTTCCAGAGTCTGGTCATAACTTGCAGTAGCCAATGATTGGGAGGGCCGTAGTCACCTATCCAGCCCAGCACTTTTTTCACAGGCTTGTGTTTGGGCAAGCCCTGGTCACAATTCATGGACGAAAAAGTGCGGAACAACTTCATATTGAACTTGCCATCCTTGTGTTTCCATTCCGGCCAGTTCAGTATCTCTTTCACTTTCTCATGTTTGAGCACACCTTTGGAATGATTCATGGACGAGAAGGCGCGGAACAGCTCAATATCGAAATCGTCATCCTTGTGTTTCCATTCCGGCCAGTTCAGCACCTCTTTCACTTGCTCATGTTTGAGTATGCCCTGACCATGATTCAAGGACGTGAAGGCGCGGAATAGCTGTATATTGAACTCGTTATCCTTGTCTTTCCATTCCGACCAGCCCAGCACCTCTTTCACTTTCTCATGTTTGAGCTTGCCCTGGCTACGATTCATGGACGAGAAGGCGCGGAACAGCTCCATACTGAACTCGCCATCTCTGTCTTTCCATTCCGGCCAGCCCAGCACTTCTTTCACTTCCTCATGTTTGAGCATTCCTTTACTACTATTCATGGACGAGAAAGCGCGGAACAGCTCCATAAAGAACTCGCCATCCTTGTCTTTCCATTCCGGCCAGCCCAGCATTTCTTTTATTTCCATGTGTTCGGGCAGGCTTCTCTTTGCGTACATAGATGAGACCGAGCGGAACAGCTCCATACAGAACTCGCCATGCTTGTCTTTCCACTCCGGCCAGTCCAGCACATCTTTCACTTCCTCATGGTTGAGCATGCCTTTACTACTATTCATGGACGCGAAAGCGCGGAAAAGCTCTATACTGAACTCGCCGTCTTTGTGTTTCCATTCCGGCCAGCTCAGCACCTCTTTCACATCCTTATGTTTGAGCATGCCTTTGCTTGTATTCATGGACGAGAAGGCGCGGAAAAGCTCTGTACTGAACTCACCATCCCTGTCTTTCCATTCCGGCCAGCCCAGCACCTCTTTGACTTGCTTATATTTGGGCATGCCTTTGCTACTGTTCATGGACGAGAAGGAACGGAACAACTTTATACTGAACTCGCCGTCCTTGTCTTTCCACTCCGGCCAGCCCAGCAGCTCTTTCACTTCCTCATGTTTCAGCATGCCTCTGTTATGATTCATGGACGAGAAGGCTCGCAATAGCTCCATACTGAACTCGCCATCCTTGCCTTTCCATTCGGGCCAACCCAGCACCTCTTTCACTTCCTTATGTTCAAGCATGCCTCTGCCGCTATTCAAAGAGGAGAAGGTGCGGAACAGCTCCACACTGAACTTGCCATCACTGTCTTTCCATTCAGGCCAGCCCAGCACTTCTTTCACTTCCTCATGTTTGAGCATGCCTTTACTACTATTCATGGACGAGAAAGCGCGGAACAGCTCGATACTCAACTCGCCATCTTTGTCTTTCCATTCCGGCCAGCCCAGCACCTCTCTCACTTCACCATGTTTGAGTATGCCTCTGTCATGATTCATGGACGAAAAAGAGCGGAACAGTTCCGAATTGAACTCGCCATCCTTGCCTTTCCATTCATGCCAGCCCAGAATTGCTTTCACTTCCTTATGTCCGGGCACCCCTTTTCTTTTGTTCATGGACGAGAAGGAAGTCAATACCTTCAAACTCGCTAAATATTGGAGTTCACTCTGGCTACGTTCTGCAAAACTACGGATATGTTTTTTATTATTATTTAGCATGCTGGTCAGCATGCCGGTATTTTTGAAGTTTTCAGAAAGGTG
>NZ_JAHHPR010000261.1:0-1806 GCF_024606255.1 Endozoicomonas sp. SESOKO3 | reverse complement strand
AATGGAGACTTTTTCTTTCCAGACTCCTTTGGCGTTCTGACCATAGATTTTCACCGTTTTATCGTGACTTGCAGTTACCACATGGCGGCCATCGGGGCTAAAAGTGGCTGATCTCACCGATTTCTGATGGCGAATGTTGGCTTTTCGTTCCCATGATCCATCTGCCTTCTTACTATAGATTTGCGCCGAACCATCATCGCTGGCAGTCACCACATGATTGCCGTCGGGGCTGAAGGTGGCTGAGCAAATCCGCTCATTATGGCGAATGTCAGCCTTTACTTCCCAGGATCCATCGTCCTTCTGGCCGTAGATTTTCACCGTGTCATCGCAGACAGAGGGGAAATGGTAAACTTCGCCGACCACAGTCATCTGGCCTACGGTCAGCACATGGGCACCATCGGGACTGAGGGAGGCTAATTCGACATGACAGTCATGGGGAAGGGCAATAGTGCTTTTCTCCAGCCATGATCCATCGTCCTCCAGACCATAGATTTTCGACTTATCATCATTACCCCTGGTTATCAAATAGCGCCCATTAGCGCTGAAGGAGGCTGAAAAGACCGAATCTTCATGGGAAATACTGGCTTTTGGTAGCCATAATCCATTGGCCTCCTGACCATAAATTCTCGCTGAGCTATCAGCACTGGCGGTCACCAAAAAAGTGCCATCGGGACTGAATTCGGCTGAATTGACCCTGGAACCATGAGTAATGGTCACTTTTACTTCCCACGTTCCATCAGCCTCATGAGCGTAGATTTTCGCCGTGCGATCATCACTGGCGGTGACCAGATGATGGCCATCGAGGCTGAAGGTGGCTGAGTTGATAACATCAGAGTGCAAAATGTTAGTTTTTACATCCCATGACCCACCGATGTCCTGACCAGAAATTTTCGCTGTATTACGACCCTCGGTAGCAGTCTTGGTCACCACATGACGGCCATCGACACTGAAGGAGGCTGATTTAATCCCGCTGCCATGAGAAATTTCGCCTTCTTCAACTAATTTAAATGCTTTACATTCAGACATCAGTTGACTGATGGTGAAAAAGAAAAAAGCAGGAAATCCATGACTCTCCCGGCGTCCTACTACTGACTTGATGAGTGCCTCGTCATTCGTAAACTGCCCTAACCAGTCGCTGAGTTGGTTGTTGTCTTTTGTACTGATGACTGCCTTTATTTGAGCCCGGTGTGCTGAAGAAAACCGGCCATACCATGCCTTCGCCAGAACATCACCTTCTTCAATAACATCGCACAACTCGGAGCATGTTCGCTTTAAAACGGCTACATTTGGAAGATCTAAATGGGCAATGACTTCATACTTCAATTCTTTGGGCAGTGTCTTCAATAATAACGATTCACACGGGTAAGATGCAGTGATCTCCCTACCCATATCGATAACGGTTGGCGGCTCTGATTGAGATCGCCCGGGTGATGTCGGGGCTGAATCGACAATATTGGAGTTGTCGTTTATTTGCTGAGTGCATGGTGTCATTTCTGTTTCCTGTAACGTGAGTATTTCTCCTCATTTTGAAACGACATTCAAAATGGATGTGCCGAGTTAGACCCGGTTTTGGAATAAAAGTTCATAACATGTTGCTAAGCGCAACGAACACTGTTTCTGCCTTTCGACTCACGCAGAATGGCGTCACTCAGCGGCGGCCCTCTGAGTACCCCGCATCAGGTTCCGGGCTTCGTCAATCACCACCAGACTGTGCCGGTTCAGGTGATACCAGAGAACCCCTTATTTCAGTAATTTTCGCCGTGCCATCCTCACTGGCGGTGACCACATGGCAACAATCGGCACTGA
>NZ_JAHHPR010000024.1:0-1934 GCF_024606255.1 Endozoicomonas sp. SESOKO3 | reverse complement strand
GCCAGCACCTGGAAGGTGAGTTGAACGATATTCTGGCCGGTGACGCCCATCCGGGGTTCCATCTGTTTGCCACCATTAACCCACCCGAGTACAGCGGGCGAAAACCATTATCACCGGCGCTGAAAGGTCGTTTCCGGCATTTACCCATCCGCCAGTACAACCCGGCAGAACTAATGACTGTTGCTGAGAAAGTGTTGCCAGAGACCCTGCAGGGAAAAATCATCGCTGTACAACTGACTGAGCAACATTGTCGTTTAAGGGCTTACCTGCAACTGAACAAAATACCGTTGCAGCCGACCAGCCTTGATTTACAGAATGTGGCCAGAGCCGTCATCCGGGGAGGCGATTTTAGCGAAAACGGACTTTATCAATGCCTCAATCAACACTACCGGCTTTACCTTATGGCCGCCAAAATATCACTGGAGGAACTGCCTGAGCCAGCGACTGTTGCCGTGAGTAAGAGTGCGTTTGATTCTGAACTTTGCGAATGGTTCAACCAAACGGTATCGGGCATTGATCGTCCATGGTTGATACGCCGCAGTGATTTCAACAGTATCGATGAAAAATGCCATGAAATTCGTGTTAAGACTGAACAGGGTGAAGAGGAAGCCAAAACGGAAATTACCAAGAGGGTAGCTCAAACCCGGTGGCGGGCATCCGGTCTTTCCCTGAAGCCGAATCACTCGGATGATATTCTCACCCAGGCATTGTACCGACACTGGCAGCAACGCTGGTTTGATCATAATTTTGGCCAGACGGGCGTGGGCGTTGATAGCGTATTTCCCCTCACGATAGAACAGGGACTAACGCTGAATTTATCAGCTAACCGACCTTATCTTCTGGAGGCTGATCGGCGGATAAGTGACTGGAACTCCAAGGCAGTTCGATTGTGGCCTGCGTTCTGGCATCAGATAAGTGCACTGCCGAACCATTGGGTTGACGATTATATTGATGAAGCGTTAGCTGTTAACGGTGACAACGCTGCTGAACAACACCTGCCACAAGCTCACGAGAAACAGGCTCCGGCGTTGGATCAGAGAACGAATCATGAGCCACAACCCGTGACCGAAGCGTTGACCATTGGCAGTGATAACGTTCCTCAAAAATACATTCCAGAAAATGTCGGACAAATAGTTCCGGCATTGGACCAGATAACAGACTATGAGAACCAGGAGACGCAGCAACTTGACGATTATATAGTTTTCGACAAGCAGGACCATTTCCCCGGGATTTACCGTTGGTGGGCAGAGGATGTTTATGTGTCTGCTGAGGGTTATATCAAAGAGATCGATATTAGCAATAAGTACATGCAGGGGGCCGAATTCCTCATACCTGATCGGTTACCAGGGCATGATCAGGACGTGACATTAACCAGTGACCAAACGCTGGCAACCTTTGACTGGACATCGAACGATGGTCAATATGCATTGCCCAGCCTGACGGTTAACGACTATATCGTGGCCCTGCGTATAGAACCCGATTTGCCATTTATCCTGTTAAGAGATCGATATACCGGAATTCACACACTGTCTGTTCCGGGGGCCAAACCCCACCAGAGTATTCGCTTTGCTTATGTCGTAGAACAACGGGAACCGGGCAAAAAAACACGTACCGGAAGAGCCCGGCAAGCACAATCAACAGGTTTTGACGCCCGCTGTTGCGAAGGCATGGAAACAGTACTGAAGGAAGTGTTTACCAACATTAACGAACAACCACAGAAAGTACGGGAGCCTTTGCGGACAATACAAAACGCTAAAAACACGACGCAACGCATTGAGGCGATCAAGGACTATTGCCATCATTTTTCCGGTGATGCTAGACCAAAGCGCACACAAAATTTCTTTGAATTCCTGGTAACACAGCGACAAGGGAGCTGTCGTCATCGTGTGCCTGTTTTTATTGCTTTTTGTCGTTATTTTGGCATTCCATGTCGG
>NZ_JAHHPR010000260.1:0-1180 GCF_024606255.1 Endozoicomonas sp. SESOKO3 | reverse complement strand
TCTTTATCATCATTTACATCAACAATCTGAGTCTGAAATGATGACTACACCAATATCAGGACTAATGAGAGTATCTAATAACTCTTACCACTTACCCATGGAAGCAACCAATGCTGTGATGTCTATCGCTTTATCAGGTGAATTTAGTATTCTGCAGGAAGAAACGTTTTAGTATCTGCCTTAACTTCAACAGACTTATCGAATCAGCACAAAAATTCGTGTCTTTAGAAGGCCTTTGCGACACCTCTTCAGAGTGAGGAGGATATCAGGCTATTTTCATAGTAAAATACGTTTTGGGTTTTCAGGGTAAAAGACAGTCAATGAGCACAGAAGTTAGAGAGTTATTGATAGCTCTGGAAGCAGAGTTAAAAAGACTGGAGTGCTGGCAGGCTATGCCACCTTCGGCTCAGGCGCTGGCCAGTACAACACCTTTCTGCATGGATGCCATGGAATTTACTCAGTGGCTGCAATGGCTTTTTATTCCCCGGGTCCATGCCATTCTTGATCAGGGGGCTGACCTGCCAAAAGGTGCAAACATCAAGCCTTATGCTGAAGAAGCCCTGATGGTTGAGAAAATAGAAGCTACTCAACTGCTTTCGCTGGTGGAGCGTTTTGATCAGTTGATGAACTGATTATGATCGCAGAACAGATGGATACAGGCAGAATGTCTGGCTGTATTCATCCGCGCCGTTTTAAACGGTCATCAATTGCCTGACTTCTTCTTCATTCATCTCACTGCCTGCCCCAGACAGTACCAGTTCACCACGATCCATTACGGCATATCGATCGGCCAGATCCCGAGCAAATTCAAAGTATTGTTCTACCAGCAGAATGGCCATTTCTCCCCTGTCCCTGAGCATACCAACGACGGATTGAATATCTTTGATGATGGAAGGTTGAATGCCTTCGGTTGGCTCATCGAGAATTAACAACTCAGGTTGGGTAACCAGTGCCCGGGCAATAGCCAGTTGCTGTTGTTGTCCGCCAGAGAGGTCACCTCCACGACGATGTTTCATATCCAGCAATACAGGAAAAAGATCATAAATTTCCCGATCCACTTTACGCTCCGAACGCGGCAGACAGGCAAATCCTGTTTCCAGATTTTCCTGAACCGTGAGCAGCGGGAAAATCTGTCGACCCTGGGGTACATAAGCAATTCCCTGTCGGGCTCGTTGATGTG
>NZ_JAHHPR010000259.1:0-5361 GCF_024606255.1 Endozoicomonas sp. SESOKO3 | reverse complement strand
GCAGCCATGAATAAGGGTTGGAGAGTAGAGAGGCATCTTTGGTGTTCAGGATCAATTCGTAGCCAACCAGCCGGTGAGTGGCATAAAGTAATTGCCACGAAATCGATTCAATAAGGGGCGTTTTTATCCCGTAAAGGCCAGGTCTGTGTGTTTTTTCATCAGGCGGCGAATTTGGTCCTGCATAGCTATTTGTGTCGGCAATGTCTGGTGGGCTGATCGGTAATGCAGGCAGGCCAGGCTTTATAGAAAAAACCTGTTCTGGAAAAAACGAATTTTGTAGAAGTTCGATAATAAAACGTTCTGTCAACGCTTTGGCCTGAGAGATGACAGGCAGCAACAATAATTGTAATGGCAGTGCCATAACGAGTAAGTGTTTAATCATTCTATCCTTGGGTTCTGAGCGATAGGGAGGAAGGATAGAGCAAAAAAATAACTGTTTTTTCAGTTGAGAATTTTCTGTTAAAAAACTCAAGATTATATCGGGCAAAACCTTATGAACGTGTAGTTGTCAGCTCAAGGGTTGAGGTCTGAGTTCCGGTCCTTGTTAACAGGTTTGCGCTTTCGATGCATTATTCTGTGATACGTCATAGCGGGTGCATTCTTGCAGATCTTCCCGCATGGCCGAGGCTGGCCATCCTTTCCAACCACTGTCAGGTCACAGGTTTGTTGCGTGGTGTGGTCTTTTATTTTGTGATAGTACAGAGTTTGAGCGTTCTTGCAGATCTTCCCGCAGGGCCGGGGCCGGCCATCTTCTCCAACTAATGTCATGCAGCAGATTTGTTGCCCGGTGTGTTCTCTTCTTTTGTGATAAGACAATGTTCCAGTGTTCTTGAAAACCTTCCCGCATGGTCGCAGCTGACCATCCTCCCCAACCACTGTAACGTCACAGGTTTTTTTCCCGGTATGGGTTCTTCTTCTATGATCAGCCAGGGCTTTTGAATTCTCACAAACCAACTTACATGGCTGAGGCTGGCCATCTTTCCCACTCACCGTCACGTCACAGGTTTTTTGCCCTGTGTGGTATCCACGTTTGTGTACTGAAAGGTTTCCAGCATTCTTGCAGACTTTCCCGCATGGCCGCGGCAGGCCATTCTCCCCGACCACTGTTGCGTCACAGATTTGTCGCCCACTGTGCTCTCTTCTTTTGTGATACGCCTGGTTCCTGGCATTTTTGGAGACTTTTCCGCATGTCCGCAGCTGGCCATCCTCCCCGACCACTGTTTCCAAACAGATTCGTTGTGCGGTGTGGTTTCTTGTCTTGTGATTTGTCAGGGCTTCAGCATCTTTGCAGACCTTCCCGCATTCCCGCAACTGGCCATCCTCTCCGGCGACGGTCACACTACATTTTTTTTGTCCGCTGTGTTTTCTGCTTTTGTGCTCCGACAGGGCATTAGGATTCTTGCACACCGTCCCGCATGGCTGGTGCAAACCGTCCTCTCCAACCACTGTTACATCACAGGTTTGTTGCCCGCAGTGGATTCTTCTTTTATGAGTTGACAGAGATCGAAGACTCTTGCAGACCGTCCCGCACGACCACTGCCGACCATCCCTACCGACCATTATAACGTTGCAGGTTTCTTGCCCGGAGTGGTATTTGCTTTTGTGAGATGACAGAGATTTGGCATTCTTGAAGACCTTCCCACATGGCCGCGTCAGGCGATCCTTCCCGACCACGTTTACGACACAGTTTCGTAGTTCGGTGTTGTTTTTTCTCTTGTGATTCGACAGGCCTTGTTGGTAATGGGTGATCCCTCCGGAAGTAAAACAGACCGGAGGTGAAGTCCCATTTTCTTCTGGGAGATCATGATTAATCAGACTGAGTAACTCGTTGGTTACAATGGAGTCATCAGCGTTGAGAGTCAAATTTTCGTGCATTATCAGATCATCATTGAATGACCCGGCAGAGACAGTTGCACAGGCTGCTTCTGCACTCATTGAGAGTGTAGGGTTGCCTGCTGAATTTTCTAATGAATTCATCGTCCATTCTGCGGCGCCCCTGATATCCGGTGATGGTCGGAAACAACAAACGCCAAAACAGGGAAAAATGAAACAATTTAAACCCAGTGTATGCAGAGGTTGATAAGGGTCTCTGCTACCGTCGCCATAGCCAAAATACATGAGGTTGGTGAAGCAGTTTGTGGGTTGGGAGGTAGTTCTCTTGACTTGCTGCTCTGATGATTTTGATGACAGGTATGGTAGTTGGTCATCTCCAGAGCCATGCGTCATAGCCATGGTGGTAAACTGATTATCCCCCTGTCTCTCAGTAGAAGTTGCCTCTTTTTGGTCAATCGTGTTAAACGACGGTGAGTTTAGGTGCCAATAACTTTTTAACAGCCAACCGACAGAGACAAGCACTTCTACAGGTAGCCATGAAGAAGGCTTGGTACATAGAGGGGGTCCTTTACTGGTCAGAAATAGTTCGTAATCTATCAACAGATGATTGGCGTAGAGCGATCGCCAAAAATTTGATTCAATAATGGTCGTCTTTAACCCGTAAATGTTAAAACTGTGTCGTTTGTCATCAACCGTAGAATCAAGTTCTGCATAGCTGTTTGTGTCGGCAATGTCTTGCCAGGTTCCTGGAAAAGTATGCATTCCAGACTTTATAGAAAAGCTCTGGTTTGAAAAATTCACATACTGTATAAGTGCGACAATATCTCGTTCCGTCAAGGGTTGGGCCTGACAAACGACAGTCGACAACAGTATCAGCAATAGCGGCACCAAAAATAGTGAGTTTTTAATCATTTTATCTCTGGATTCTGATCGATAGAAAGGAAGGATAGAGCAAAAAAAATAACAGTGTTTTCTGTAAGAGAACTTCTGTTAAAACTAAAGGTTTTATCGGGTAAAACCTATGAATTTGTGACTTTCAGTTCAAGAGTTGAGACCTCTGTAGGGGGCAATTTCGTAACGAATCTTGATATAAAAGTGAGAGTGTGTACTCGCCAGCAGGTATAACTGCAAGCTTATTGACACAAGCTGAAGATTACCTTGAGCAGAATAAAACGATGGAGTCGGCCATTGTCCGCGAAAAACAGCTGAAGATGTCCCCAGGAGAGGATTGAGACTTAGTTCCGCTCTTCATTAAAAAGGTTTGCGCTTTCGATGTATTCTTCTGTGATCCGTCAGAGCGTGAGCATTCTTGCAGACCTTCCCGCATGGCCTTGGCTGGCCGTCCTTTCCAACTACTGTTATCTCGCAGGTTTGTTGCGCGGTGTGGTCTCTTATTTTGTGATACGACAGGCTTTGAGCGTTCTTGCAGATCTTCCCGCATGGCCAGAGCTGGCTATCATCCTCTCGAACTAATGTTACGTCACAAGTTTGTTGCCCGGTGTGGTCTCTTTTTTTGTGATATGACAGAGTTCCAGCGTTCTTGTAAACCTTCCTGCATGGTCGTGGCTGGCCATCCTTCCCAACCACTGTTAAGTCACAGGTTTTTTGCCCGGTGTGGTAGGTTCTCTTATGATTAGCAAGGGCCCTGGTATTCTTATAGACCTTCCCGCATTGCCGTTCCTGGCCATCCTTCCCGGCCATTGTCTCGACACAGGTTCGTTGACTGTCGCGGTCTCCTCTTTTGTAATTTGACAGGGCTTGTTGGCAATGGATAGCCCCTCCGGAAGGAAGACAACCTGAAGCTGAAGTCTCTATTGGGCGTTTGGAATGGCTGTGCGAAGAGGAAGTCCCGTTTTCTTCTGGAAGGTTATGATGACTCAGGCTGAGTAAACCGTGGACGATAATCGAGTCATTAGCGGAGACAGTCAATTTTCGATGCTCTGTGACACACTCATTGAGTGACCCGGCGGGGTGAGTTGTACCGGCTGCTTCTGCACTCATTGAATGTGTAGGGTTAGCTGTTGGACTTGCCACGGAAATCATCGTCCCTTTTGAGGCTCCCCTGCTATCCGATGCTGGTCGGAAACTACAAACGCCAAAACAGGGAAAGATGAAACAATTGAAACCCAAAGTATGCAGAAGTGAATGAGGTTCTCCGTCACCGCCGCCATAAACAGAATACAGGAGGTTAGTAAAATAACCTCTGGGTGCGTGGGTGACTTCGGGAGCCTGCTGGCCGGGTGATTCTGGTGGCTGGTGTGATTGTTGGTTATGTTCAGAGCCAGCCACCATAGTGATGGCAAACCCCTCTCCCAGCATAGAAGTTATCTCTTTTTGCTCGGTTGGGTTAAACAACGGTAAATCGAGGTTATGAGAGTTTTTAAAAAGCCAAAGGACAGTGATAGCTGCTGCTAAAGGTAGCCATGAATAAAGGTTGGATTTTAGTGGCTTAACATTGGTGTTCAGGGTCAGTTTGTAACCCACCAGCAGGTGAGAGGCGTAAAGTAGCTGCCATGAAATCGATTCAATAAGGCGTGTTTTTATCCCGTAACTGTTAACTTGGTGTCGTTTGTCATAAGGCGGTGAATCTGAATCAGTGCATCCGTTTGGGTTAGCTATGCCTGGCGGGGCCGACAATATTCGCAAGCCAGGCTTTATAGAAAAGCTCTGTTTTGGAAACAATTCATTCTTTTGAATCTCGACAATAAAACGCTCTGTTAACGCTTCGGCCTGAAAGGCGACAGACAATATCGATATCAGCAACATCAGAGCTGCAATGGATGAGTGTTTAATCATTCTATCCCTGCATTCTAATTTATAGAGAGGAAGAATAGATCAACTCATGATAAGGCGAGTGTCAGATCAAGGATCGAGGTTACCGCTCTGGTTTATATCAACATGCTTGCGTTTTCGATGTATCCTTTTATGTTGCGTCAGGTCATGAGCATTCCAGCAGACTTTTCCACATCGCCGCTGCCGACCATCTTTTTCGATCACTGGAAAATCACAGGTACATTGACCGCTGTGTGCTTTTCTTTTGTGCTTCGTAATGGCATCAGCATTCTCAAACACCAACCCGCATGACCGCGGCTGGCCATCTTCCCCGATCACCGGTGCGTTACAGGTTTTTTGCCCCCTATGATATCCGCTTTTGTGAGACGACAGGACTCCGGCATTCTTGCAGACTATCCCACATGGCCGCGGCTGACCGTCCTCCCCGGTCACTGTTTTGTCGCAAGTTTGTGGTTTGCTGTGGATCTTGCTTTTGTGAGCCGACAGGGCTCCGGCATTCTTGCAGAGCATCCCGCATGGCTGCGGCTCGCCATCCTCCCCGACCACTTTTAAGTCACAGGCTTTCTGCACGGTATGCGCTCTTCTTTTGTGATCTGACAGGGCTCTGGCATTCTCAAATAATATCCCGCACGGCCGCGGTTGTTCACCTTCCCTGCTGACCATTACGTCACAGTTTTTTTGCCCTGTGTGGTATCCGGTTTTGTGTGCCGAAAGGGTTCCTGCATTCTTGCAGAC
>NZ_JAHHPR010000258.1:0-4223 GCF_024606255.1 Endozoicomonas sp. SESOKO3 | reverse complement strand
TTGGGATGAAATGGAGCTTATGCACATAGTGACCATCCTTAAAAAAGCCAAAATCGATATCGCTGACCACACAATGGCAGAATGGAGGCAACGGGCATGCAGTGAAATAAAGCAATTAAGAAGGCGAGACCCTTTATTATCAGAGGTGAATCCTGATGTTTATCAGGGTTGTCAGGAACTAGAGTTACTTGATAGATGTGGGGGTATTTTTTAATGGGTCAGTAGGGCGCTATACATTCCGGTGCAAATGGCAGAGGTCAAGTCAAGAGCCTGAGCCTTATGTCGGGTGGCGTGAAAATAACGAATTATTTCCAATAGCGAATGGGTTCGTGGATGTGTATTTTTTTTAAGCCTGAGTCTACAAGACGCTCACAAAAAAACAAAACTATCTGTTCAATAGCCCGATCACTGCTTCTGTTAGTGACCATAATATATGGGGAGTCGCTACCCGCATTGGAATTAGTCGGCTCAAGTCCGCTACCAGCACATTTCTTATATGCGAATATGTTGACTGAACCCGAACGGCCTTACCCCCATTTGGCAGGGTTTATGCGATTCGCCCTCCCTTTGCCAGAGCTGCTGCCGAATAACAGTCCTCCCGCGTCTCTCGAATTGCCTGCGCTACCCATTCGGTCAATGAAGCAAACAAAACGCGCTGACCTTATGGCGATATCCCCTGAAGTCTTGGAGCACTCTTCCAATGCGCTAATCGTCATGGGAGCTGCCGGGGGAGGCAATGGCGATAAGACACCTGACGGAAACCACTGGAAACCCAACCCAGAGCCCCAGCCTGAACTTACCCCTGTTCTTTCCCTTATTCAAAAATGCCTGCAACAAAAAAGGCAACTGCTTCGAATGTTACGATTCAAACGACGATGTGCTTTTATTACGAGACAAGCAACACTGGCCCGGATTTTGTCAGACCGGATCATGGTGATTGAAGGGGATCTTCTGGATCTGGAAAGGTCGGATCCTGCTATGATGCATCCGGGACTGGTTCAGGCATGGTTGGCAGAGAATAGTCAGGAACTCAGTGTTTACCGTGAGATCGCTGCTGGCAAAAACTCTGGCCGACAGGCGGGTAGGAGTAAAAATAACCAACCCTGCAGAAGTACCAAAGCATCAACGACCGCGCCAACAAAACAGGCTGGCCAATCCGGCCAGACACATGGGGCTGCTACCCACAATCAGGCAACCGGCTCAGCAGACGGCAGTGATCGAGGAGGTGGTGACCCACTGAAACCCCCGGCTGAGCAGGATACAGGAAATCCGGTTGTCATTTGCCCCAAGTGTAACAAAGCACTGAATCAACAAGAATTAAAGCTTATAGCCAATGAGACAACAGCTTCAGTGTTTTTATGCAACAAGTGCCTGCAAGGCACTCAGGGTAAAAAAAGAGCAAGACGAACCCGGGAAGAAACAGAGCCGGATGCATCAGAACCTGCTCAGAAAAAAAAGAAAGGCTCGGTTAGAAAGAGAATTAATTCGAAAGCAGTTGCTTCGGAGAAACCACCGGCCAAAAAAAGGAAACCAATAGACACTCAAGTCCCCGACGACCCATTGGAAAGTGTAAAAGAAAATATCCAATACGAATTAAGCGAGGAAGAGCTGGAAAAAGCTCAAACCCTGATGGCGGTATTCAAGAAAAAAAACATCACCGTAAAGCACTCTTTTTATAAACTGCTTGGCTATGTAGAGAGAAAGTTATTTAATGACTTCTTCGATAATGCGATCGTTTTTTTTTGGCACCTTCCTGAAACCTTCAAAAATACCGGTATGCTGACCGGCATGCTAAAGAATAAAAAAAAACATATCCGTGATTTTGCCGAACGTAACCAGGATGAACTTGCATATTTAGCAAGTTTGGATTTATTGACTTCCTTTTCGTCAATGAATAATGGCAAAGGTGTCCCTAAACATGAGGAAGTAAAAGCAATGCTGGACTGGCCGGAATGGAAAGATAAGGATGGCAAGTTCAGTATGGAGCTGTTTCGCTCTATCTCGTCCATGTACAACAGAAACGGCTTACCCAAACATGAGGAGGTGAAAGAGATGCTGAGCTGGCCGGAATGGAAAAACAAGGACGGTGAGTTCAGTGTGAAATTGTTCCGCTCCTTCTCGTCCATGAATCATGGCAAAGGCATGCTCAAACATGAGGAACTGAAAGAAGTGGTGGGCTGGCCGGAATGGAAAGACAGGGATGGTGAGTTCAATATGGAGCTACTCCGCGCCTTCTCGTCCATGAATCGTGGCAAAGGCATGCTCAAACATGAGAAAGTGAAAGAGGTGCTGAGCTGGCCGGAATGGAAAGGCAAAGATGGCGAGTTCAGTGCGGAGCTATTCCGCTCTTTCTCGTCCATGAATAACGGCCAGGGCATCCTCAGCCATGAGAAAGTGAAAGAGGTGCTGGGCTGGCCGGAATGGAAAAACAAGGATGGCGAATTCAGTATTGAGCTGCTCCGCTCCTTTTCGTCAATGTATCATAGCCGTGGGATGCTCAACCACAAGGAAGTGAAAGAGGTACTGGGCTGGCCGGAATGGAAAGACAAGAATGGCGTGTTCAGTTTTGATCTGTTCCGCGCTTTCTCTTCGATTAATCATAGTAAAGGAATGCCCAAACACGAGGACGTGAAAGAGGTACTGGGCTGGCCGGAATGGAAAGACAGTGATGGCGAGTTTAGTATTGAGCTGTTCCGCGCCTTCTCGTCCATGAATAATGGCCTGGGCATCCTCAACCATGAGGAAGTGCAAGACGTGCTGGGCTGGCCGGAATGGAAAAACAAGGATGGCGAGTTCAGTATGGGGCTTTTACGGGCATTCTCGTCCATGAATCATAGCAAAGGCATACTCAAACGTGAGGACGTGAAAGAGGTGCTGGGTTGGCCGGAATGGCGAGACAAGGACGGCCAATTCGATATAGAGCGGTTCCGTCCCTTCTCATCCATGAACAATGGCCTGGGCGTACCCAAACATAAAAAAGTGAAAGAGGTATTGGGCTGGTCGGAATGGAAAGACAGTGATGGCGAGTTCAGTGTGGAGCGGTTTCGCGCCTTCTCGTCCATGTACACCACAATAGGCGTGCTCAAACACAAAGAAGTTAAAGATGTGCTGGACTGGACAAGTTGCGGGGGTGCACCCAATCACCAGCTCCTGCAAGTTATGACCAGACTCTGGAAATCAGAAGGGCTACCTGCTGCCGATGTGCTGCAACGACGGGAAACGGAACTGAAAGAGTGGCTGTCTACAGAATTCACTGAAGAAAACAGCAACTCAGATAATGAAGAGGACAACAATTACAATCTCCAGATAAAAACCGTCGCTCTTTATCTTTCCACCTCTAAGCCAGAGTGGTCACTAAAGTGGACGGCTTTAAAACAATTTCATCAATTCCGTGAAAACAGCAAAACCGTTCTAATGCTGGAATCATTGATAAAGCTGCTGTCTTTTTATGGAGGAAAAGGTGTCGAACTCTACCTTCAGTCCAATGCAAAGGACCGGTTTTTTTTGCGGCGTCATTCGGCTAGAGCCGTGCCTTTGCACGTGTTAAATAAGGCAGTGGTTCTGTTTTCTGCCAATGAATACAGGGGCCGTTTTGTCTATTTCGTCAAGCGGCTGAAGTCATTGCCGGATAAGAGTCTATGGGAACAGCAATCAGCCCGGTTGCAACAATTATCGGAGGTGCTGAAACTCGACTATATGAAAAGGCTCTACTGGGAAATCCTGCAACCCTTAACAAATGATGACCAGTTGCGTTTTCTGGACGCCAGTCATGCCCGGGCAGTATTCGACCTGTTTCCATCGTTCAGCGCCCTGCATAAACTCAGCAAAGAGCATTCCTCTCAGTGGTTTAAGCAGCTGCTTGAGGCCTGCCTTGGGCTAAAAAACCACGAAATCACCAAAGAAGGCATCCAAATACTGCTTGAAGCACTACTCAAAACTCATAGCCTTCTGCCTTGGTATAACGATATTCCCGATCACTTTCTGTCCGGGATGCGAACAACCGACGACAACAACGTTATGATACCTGTCTCGGGACTTATTCCGTCAGGAGAACAACTGGCTCTGAGTTATATCGCGGTGTTGATGCAGAACATCAACGAGATGTTCTTCACTGTCAGAGGGCAGTGGCTTGAAGTTGAGGTGCCGGGTAAGAGTGTACGAATCTACCGTTTTCCAATGCCGCAGCTGAAAATACAGAATGAAAAAATGGAAATTAGCAACTG
>NZ_JAHHPR010000257.1:0-1064 GCF_024606255.1 Endozoicomonas sp. SESOKO3 | reverse complement strand
GACAGGAAAAAACTAGACGAGCTGGCTTGTTTGTCAAATATAAGGGTGTCCTATTATTTAGGCTAAATATAAGGGTGTCCTATTATTTAATCAAACCCGACGTTTGGGAGCAGGTCGAAACCATTCTCCAGGGCAACAGCTCGACCCGGCAGTCAGACAGCCGACACCGCAACACACGTTCGTTTCTGCGGGGTTTTCTGTTCGGGCCGGAGCAGGAAGCCCTGATACCCACGGCCAGCCGCAGCAAGGGCAAACTGCACCGCTACTACGTCAGCAGCACGGCCCGGAAGCATGGTCATAAACACTCACCCCTGCCTACCCTGCCAGCCAGAGAGATTGAGTTTCTGGTAGTCGAGCATCTTCGGGATTTACTCAAGCAACCGGAGATCATTTTCACCACCTGGCAGATGCTGACGGATCAGGACACGTTCAATGAAGATCAGGTTCGAGAAGCCCTGAATGATCTGTCGGACATCTGGAACCTGCTGTTCCCGGAAGAACAGCGCCGTTTAATGAAACTACTGGTCAGTCGTATAGACGTCCACCAGCAGGGCATTGAGATTCGCTTCCACCAGGAAGGAATACCCACCATTACCCATGAGCTACAAGGAGAAGTGACATGGCCATAAAAGTGACTGGCAAAGCCACCCGCACCTATCTCGAAGACGAGAACTGCATTCTGGTGCATATCCCCATTAAGTTCATCAACCGCAAGGGCAAGAGCCAGATCACCACGCCGGATGGTCGTCCGGCACTGGAAGAGGTCGATCCGGCTTTGAGGAATGCTCTGGTCAGGGCGCACCGATGGTTGAAGGCATTGGAAACAGGGAAAGAACAGCATCTGAAAGTGCTGGCTCAGAAGGAAGGGATTACCAGTGTCAGCTATGCTTCCCGGATCTTACGCCTGACCACCCTGTCGCCAGAGATTCAGGAGGCCATCATTGATGGCAGAAGCCTGGGTGGGTTGACGCTGGCTGATTTTATGAAGCCCTTTCCTCTGCTCTGGTCTGAGCAGAAGAAGGCTTTGGGGATACCGGAGGATTGATGTACTCCCCCCCCTTTTT
>NZ_JAHHPR010000256.1:0-2074 GCF_024606255.1 Endozoicomonas sp. SESOKO3 | reverse complement strand
AGCGTGAAGATGAGTTTTCAATCACTGAAGTTGGATATGATGATATTGGTGGGCTTAGACCACAGATTCAAACAATACGCGAAATTGTTGAGCTTCCTCTGCGTTACCCACAACTTTTCAATACCCTGAATGTGAGTCCTCCAAGAGGAATACTTCTGAGTGGACCACCGGGAAATGGAAAAACAATGATTGCCCGGGCTATTGCCAACGAGAGCGGTGCCTTCCTCTTTATCATTAATGGCCCGGAAATAATGAGTAAAATGGCAGGTGAGTCAGAATAGGGAAAACGATTAAAAGAGATGTGATAGGCAAGAGGGAGTAGAAGAATGGGCAACGGAATACTGGATGGGTTGTAAGTGCCCGGGGCGGAGCCGGAATAGCCCGTCGTCACAAACGTCCCGCTCTGTCCGGACAAGGTTACGACAGGCGTTAACAGAAACGAAATGCCTAGAAATAATCTCGGCAGGGAGCGCAATTTCATATCGACGCAGTTCAGATCAGTCTTGTCTGATCGCTGAGAGACAGTTAACAAAGACAGAATAAAATAGAACATAACCTGCCACTTATATCATCCTGTAAAGAGCCTCATTGGATGGCCTTTGCCATTTGTACCAGATCTGTATAGCACCGCACTGGCGAGCATGCCACGAAGAGAGATAGCGGTAATCAACTTTCTGCAAAAACCTTCAACCTTCATCACTGGCAAATTGCAGATATTGCCGCATTGGGTGTTAAACAAGTTCTGGTGCTTAGCAGCTCAGGTCAGGCTGGCTGAGTGGTTCAGATCAACACGCCAAAACCTGAGGACAACTCCCCGTTAAAATCAGCGCTGACAGTTTTACCATTAACAGGGTGAAAACGAAGGTTTTCTTGTGTATGTTTTGCCATAGCGGGTTCCGGTTTGTTTCGTCCCAGGCTTTTTTGGTCGACCCAATCCTATGAGGCGATTGGACGGAACCTGCTTGATTTATGAAACATTCGGGTTAGACGATCACCACTGCTTGCAAGACTATTAACTTATGGCCATTCAACAAATCATTGTACACCAGCTGAAACAATCCCCTGGCAGTGACTCCCTGATTGCTATTCCGGCAACTCACAGCCTGCCCCCCACCCCGGCTCTGGAGTCGATGCTGGACGACCTGCTGCAAACCTACAACAAGAAACAGGACAAACAGTATGGTCAGTTCAACCCGGACGCCGAAAGTCCTTTCCCCGGGGAACTGGGTGATTATCTGGTAGAAAAAATGGATTTTACGGCCCTGACCCGCAATACCCTGAACCAACTTCTGGAAAAGCTCGATCAAGCAGGTGCGCTGGGTGGAGGGTACCTTCTGTTTGCTGATTACCAGCAGGGTCTGACCCGATACTTCATGCTCTGCATGTTGACCAGCAACGTCAGCATCACCGTTACAGATGACCTTTCCATTCAAGATGTAGCCTACCTGGATACGACCAGAATGCCGTTGGCCTGCCGCATTAATATCACCGAGTGGCAGGGTAACGAAAACAGCGGCCGTTACCTCTCTTTTTTGCGCCCCCGTGGTGGCCGTCGCCTGAGCGATGTATTTCAGGAAGCTCTGGGCTGCAATGAAACCAGCAACAGCAAGGAAGAGGCTGACACGCTGGTCAGTGCTGTAAAGGAGTACGCCAGAGAAGCGCCTTCCCTGGAAAATCACCGGGAAGTCAGTCGACAGGTCTATGACTTCTGCCAGACCAAAATGGATGATGGCGATGCCCTGACTCTGGATGAGCTTACCGGTTACCTGAGTGAGGCCGGCTCTGATGATTTTGCCCGTTTCGTCAACACTCGTGACTATGATATGAACCAACCCATGGCTCCAGAGAAACGCACTCTGACCAAACTGGTTAAGTACACCGGTCGCAGCAAGGGTCTTAACATTGCTTTTGATGCCGAGCTGCTCGGTACTCAGGTAGTGTACAACAAAGACCTGAATCAGCTTGTCATCAAGGAAGTTCCAGCCAAACTCAAGGAACAACTGGAAGGCAACAACTGACGTTTGAGGCGAGCTATATTTGCATGCCCTCATGAGCTCTGATAGATCTGTTAAGC
>NZ_JAHHPR010000255.1:0-2059 GCF_024606255.1 Endozoicomonas sp. SESOKO3 | reverse complement strand
AGAATTAGTTATCGTTAAAGACATCGCTACTGGCCAATTAGTTGAAACACTAATAAAGAGAGTAAGAAAGTTAATAAATACTGACGTTTCATCGACCTTTAACCTCAGTCAATCTTAAAATCTTTAGAGTAGTAGCAGTTATAGAATTAGCAACCTGAGTGTAATCGAGCTCGATTGTAAAAATGCTGAATGTGCCCTGCTATAGCATCTCGAAGATGATGGATATTCCAGAACGTCTCTTCGGTCACGAGCTCCCCCTTCAAGGTATGAAAAAAGGACTCAATTACAGCATTATCACTACAACGCCCAGGTCGATTCATACTGGCAATAAAGCCATAGCGTTTATGCAGTCTCTGTATCTCTGTGGCACGATACTCAACGCCCCTGTCAATGTGGAACACCAGCCATAGCTCAGGTCGACGTTTTCGGACGGCCATCAACAAGGCTACTCTGGTTAGCTTGGCGATTCGATGATTTTTAAGTGACTAGCCAAGCACACTGCGGGAGTAGAGGTCGATAACAACAGCCATATAACACCACTGCCCTCGCACTTTTATGTATGTCACATCTCCGACCCAATACTGATTGATAGCTGTGGGTTTGGCGAGGTCTTTGCGGACGTTTTTTGCAGGCTCGTCCACACGGGGCGACAATGGTTTCTTCGATAGATGCGTGTTTTACGACCCACCAGACCTGCGTTTATCATCATGCGTTCAACGCATTTTCTGCTCACACAAATGCCTTGCAGTCTGAGAGTCTTGAAGAGTCTGGGGCTGCCATAGCGACCTTTATATTTTTTAAACAGGGCAGTAATTCGCTTTAACAGCTTCACGTCAGACTGCTGTCGGATACCAGGGGTTCTGATATTCCAGGCATATAAACCACTCCTGGATACATTGAACCTCTGACAAAGCCTCTGAACGCCAAAGCGATCCTTAAAGCGGGCTATGAACGAGAATTTTTCCTGCGTTGTTCCGCAAGGAACCTTTGCCATTTTTTTAGCAGGTCATTCTCCAGTTCAAGTTCGGCAATCCGTTCTTTCAACTGGCGCAGCTGGCCTTGCTCGGAATGTACATCAGATGGAGTTGACTTAACTTTGCGCTCATCAGCCACGAGCTGTCTCTCAAAATATTCCTTGCGCCAACGAAACAACATATAGGGATGAATGTCGAGAGCTCAACGACATCCTTTACCATTTTGTTGAGTCCAATGGTCATTCTAACAGGCGACACTTTAAATACGCTGGTGTACTGGCGAGTTTTTTCCCAGTTTGATAAGCAGGCACGTGGTCACCGTTTCAGTTAGATTTGAGTGTCCACTAAAACGGGGGAGATTCACATCCCTTTGACTGAACTTGTTAGCCGTTTTTCCCCGATATTTCGTGCAGAGCAGCCAATGCGGCTTGCGCCTTTTCCGATTGAACAAAAACATGATCATGAAAATATGCTGCAATTACATTCGCACTGATACCTTTTGACGCAAGTTTGTTTGATATTATTGCAGTTAACCCAACAGCCTCTAAGCTTGAATGCACAGTTAAAGTGATTTGCTTGTAGGTATTTTCAAAACTAATGTCAGCATTTTCTGCAGAGCTTTTGGATAAAACCAATGTTAAGCCCTCTAATTCAGTGAAAGTAGCAAGTGGATTTAAGTATATATTCGGACAGTTGACCTGTTACATTGCAAAATACAAACTCACCTTCAACTAACACAGGACTCATACTTTCCAGAAGTCTTTCAAGATCTACTATTCCTGTCATTACGATACATCTCGATGTTGTTATGACGGCTAACCTGCATATTGCACGATAAAGAAGAAGGGCGAGATGGTTTTTTTATAATTCAGTTGCTTACACCGACAATAACTACCAAATCGCCCATGACAAATTGTACCTCCAATATCGCTCATTTTCCACGCTGTAAATCACGACAGGTTCAGGCTGATTTTACTGGTGGCGGCATCACCTCCAACGCCGGGGTGCTTTTGTTCCGACAACCTGATAGGAAACTTCAGTTATCGAAAGCTCTTGCCAAAATCATCAACGATCCGAGAGACACT
>NZ_JAHHPR010000254.1:0-9447 GCF_024606255.1 Endozoicomonas sp. SESOKO3 | reverse complement strand
CTCTGATCAAGGTTTTGACCGGTAGCAGTGACCTCTCCGGTCACGGTACTCAGTTTTTCCTGCGTGGCCTTCAGGGCCTGTCGGGTATCGGCCAGCTCCTGTTGCACCTGTTTGAACTGCCAGACGCCACCGGCTCCCAGCACAATAATCATGACCATTGTGAGCCAGGCCAAGCCATTTCCACTTTTACCTGAGGGACTACTCCCTTTCTTGACGGTAGGCTTTCCGTCAGTAGCCGCGGCTTTCCTGCGTCCCGGGCGCTCGTCTGCTGCAATTGAGAAATCCGGTATATCGTTGATTGCCTTATCCTCTTCTCTCATGGGTTTCTCATCTGTCTCTATTCCACTGTGGGCATTTATTCGCCAAGGGTCGTTGAGGCGCAATATTACTATGAAAAGGAGAACAGAATAACAGTAACAGAGTTAATAATCGCCGCTGAAAACCCGGAAAAGCACGGAAAGCATCTATCACAATCCGAAAATATTCGACGCTCAATACCATTCCAGGTATTTTTCTAACACCCAGCGGTTGAAGAGATATCAAAAGCCCCAAGACTATCCACCACATAGATTCGTAATCGAACCAATGTTAATATCGTCGCGCGAGATGAATCAGGTCAAACAAGACCAACCCTCAAGTGGAGAACGACAAGATGGCTTTTGAACTTCCTGCACTGCCCTATGCGCGCAATGCACTGGCTCCTCATATTTCTGAAGAGACTCTGGACTTCCACTATGGCAAGCATCACAAAACCTACGTTGACAAGCTGAACGGTCTGGTCGCGGGTACCGAGCTGGAAAGCAAGAGCCTGGAAGAAATCATCAAGACTTCTGAAGGCGGCATCTTCAACAACGCTGCTCAAATCTGGAACCACACGTTCTACTGGAATTGCCTGAGCCCTAACGGTGGTGGTGCTCCTGCCGGTGAACTGGCTGAAGCCATCAACAAAGCTTTCGGTTCTTTTGACGATTTCACTGCTGCATTCAATGACAAAGCGGTTAACAACTTTGGCTCTTCCTGGACCTGGCTGGTTAAAAACAGCGACGGTTCCGTAGAAATCGTCAACACCAGTAATGCCGGTACTCCTCTGACGACCGACCAGAAACCACTACTGACCTGCGACCTGTGGGAACATGCCTACTACATCGACTACCGCAATGTGCGTCCGGAATATCTGAAAAATTTCTGGGCACTGGCAAACTGGGACTTTGCTGCGGCTAATTACGCTGGTTAAGATTCTGATTGTCAGATACCCAATCAGGTTGGCAATTGCCACATCGTGTTGGAGATACCGACACTTAAGTTAGCTATCAGGATTGACTGTTAATCTGTACCGTCTGCTAGTTCATTAGCAGACGGTATTATTTTGTGCCTAATAAATGGGAAAAAAATGAGCACCGTGTAATAGGCTATGGCTCAGGTTGACTGACATCCTCATTTTCGTTAAAGCCTACCTTGTTGACAAAATGCTCTCGTGCTCAGAAGGTAGCATGTAGCGAGCTGTCCACTCCCCGGGTTCGATTTAAAAGTAAGCTATCCTACAATGTCGTTGCCTGAACATTTGCCCCTTATCGGATTGCGTTTTCAGCACCGGTGATATCAACTCCTTTCTCAAAGATCACCATCTTTGCCAAAGGTAAGTCTCAAACTTTCCAGCTATAGAGTCCACACACAATGAACAAGTCTATTCTTTTTGAAATACTCAATAAAAAAACCCAGACAGAGCTTTTGAACCTACTGGATAACGCGTGGGAAACCATGTCTACTAACCAGCGCGACACTATCTTTAGTGGCCTTATGTCAAAAGAGCAGTTTTCATTCCCGGCATCAGCAGATCACACTCTCAAGGCAGTAAAGGCCTTTCAGAAATGCTCTCTGGATGGTGACTACTATGCACCCTTTGATATTAACTCCAGGAACTATATGGACATTCCCGAGGAGACAGATGCCTGGTTCGCAAAACTTGACGAGTTATTTATTGAGTCAACGAAACTGATCAGACAAGAGGAGTACCAAGTAGCCCTTGAGTGCTTTGATATTCTCTATGAGCTGCTTGTGGGCATTGTAGATGATGAGATTATCTTTGCTGACGAACTGGGCTCATGGATGTTTACCGGTGATGAGAAAGCCTACTTTACCGCCTATATCCACGCAGCTGCGGCAACCTGCTCTGATGAAGACTTTGTCGATAAGGCCATATTTGCTCTCCATGAAGACAGTGACCGCTCCTGCTCTCTGAAGCTCTATTCAGTTATCAAGTCCATGGCCAGTCCAGTACAGATGGCCATGGTCGATCAGCAGGTAAAAGCGAGAAAGATAAAAGTCGCATAATCATTGACTACCAGAGTCTGAATACCTCTGACAATCTAACTATGCAGTTAACCTATAGGGTTCAACCGGGACTCCAACTATTTCCAGTTCATGATTATTTTCTGATTCATGACACTTGGGTCAGACTGCTGATATAACAGCTACCACCCCTTACTCAAAATTTCTCTCCGCTCATCCGATGACAACACTGTCTGACAGGATTCCCAATCAATGTTCACCACCCGGCTGTACTTTTCATCAAAGGGATGCTGGCGCCTCACTCCATCGATCAGCTTTGTGGCTTCTTGTACCTCTCCCAATGCAACATCAACCCACACATCTTCAAGTACATCAGGAATCTGGCCAAACAGTCCGTGAATATCCTCCAGACGATCTGATAACAGCTCATGCACCCGGTCTTCGACTGAACCACGGTATCTCATATTCAGTATTTTGACCGTATTGCGAATCTGACCAATTCTCTGGATACGTCCCTTTCTCTGTTCAAGGCGAGTTGGATTCCACGGCAAGTCAAGGTTGATCAGGGTTCCTAACCTTTGCAGATTAAGTCCTTCAATGGCTGCATCTGTACCCAGCACCAATCCTAACCCACCAGATCATGGAGTCAGAGATGGAGAGATTTTCGACATCATCCTCATCTTCCAGACAAGCTGAAAAATCCTGCTCATCGCCAGAGCCAGCCCACTCGCTAAGCAGCTTATCCACCGTTCTTTGTCCAGCGTAGAGCGTGCTTCCTATTCTCCTCAGCAACAGGGTCTTGAAGAAACCGGCCCCTTTAGCTCTTTTGCTTAATGCCTCTGAAAACTCCTCTGCTTTCTCATAAGCCTTCTGGAAGTAAAGAGGTAATGAGATAGAGTCTTTCTCTCCCTCACCAAACAATTGGACCTTGACCGGCTGCAGGTAGGGCTCGCCAGTTTCCGGGTCAATGGTAGCTTCCAAATAGTCCCGGGTGCGCCGAATGATTTGTCTGATAAAGGGGTTATGCTGTCTCCCATAGTCCGGAAGAACCCGGCGAAGCTTTGTTTTGTCAGGTCCACGCAACTGATTGAAGCTGGCAGCATCGGCAACATAATCACCCGGTTGCATGTGCAGCCGTTTTCTTAGATCCCTGAAAGATCGGTGCTCCTCAGCTTGTGGTAACGGATTTCTGACCCAACTCCAGGCCAAAGCTTCGTCGACAGATATTTCCATATCGCCCATCACCATGGGTACAGCTCTGTCAGCCTTGCGCCATTCGCTCCAGGCATCACCCAGAACTTGATCACTACCCAAGGCAAGAATGCTTAACAGATCAAAAGCTTCAACCGGATGCAGCTGAACCGGGGTTGCCGTGGCCAACAGCATACTTTTGGTTCTTTGGCTGATTTCAGAGCCGGATGTAATCAGCCCCTGAGATACTATGCCAAGTTTCCTTGGACATTTAAGAATACTTTCAGGTCCTGTTGAGGGCCAGGAGATACCCTGCTCATCCAGCCACTGTTTGCCTGTCCAGATGGCAGATGGCATATCCAGCAGCTCCATCAATTCATCCTGCCATTGCAGGGTCAAAGGCTTGGGGGCAATAACCAGCACCGGCTTATTTCCCTGAAGAGCCATCAGCATCCCAGCCAGCGCCAACTGCACAGTTTTACCCAGCCCTACCTGATCAGACAGAATATATCTGGCCCCGCCTTTTTGGTGATCATCAAATGCTTTTTTGACAAAATATTTCTGGTGGGACCAGAGGCCGAACTCTTTACGATAGACAGGCGTTTCGACAATGGCAGGAGCCGGATCAATATGAGGCTCTGTTTGCCAGGTCGTCCTGTCTAATTCAACTCGCTCAGAAATCCGTTTTATATCAGCAATAACAAAATCACTAAGAGGCGATAAGGTTGTATATTGCAGTGACTATATGCTGAGGTTCTAATGCGTGCGCTTCAAAATGTTTCCGGTGATAAAACTTGATCCGTCGAACAAAGTAGCCACCATCCACAAAAAAAGCGATTTTCTGCATTACATACCCCTAAACGCAAAAAACCTGCAACCGTGGCCACTCGCTACGTATTAGAATGGGCACCGTTGCAGGTCTGTGACCTAACATATAGCAACTTGATCGGAAAACGCAAGCTGCTAAAAACTGCAATGGGTCAGATTTAACCGTTAGTATTCTCCAGCGCACCGGCCAGTGCTTTAGCGGCTTCGGCATCAGCCTCCCAGTGTTCCAAATGGTCAATGTGCTCCATTCGGCTGAGGTAGCGTAATACTTCAATCAACTTTTTCCGTTCATTCCAGAAGTTTTTCAGCTCTGTCTTCAGATAGTTAACACCCTGCTGGGCGGATTCCTGTCTGATGGTTTCATGAACAGCAAACAGTGCATGCCGAACAACAGAAGCATCGAAGCCTCCGGGCACCAGATGTTTATAGGCAATTTCCACCGCCTGGTCTATCAGCTTATCAAACTCGGATTTCTGGCCTTTTTGTTTTTCCCGGTACAGTTCGTTTTCGATATTGATACCTTCAATCTCACTGTACTGGGTCAGCACACTCAGAGCCGCTGCAAAAGCTGCAAGCTGGTAGTCGGTATTAAGCGCCTGATCAAAAGTCTGATTTACACCACCAATACCACCAGACTTTTGAATATGTGCAACCCATCGAAGCATTTTAGAGTTCCAGCCGCAACAGCGACCAACAGACAATAACCAAGCAGCTTTTTGTGTTTTTGACTCTGAATGCTCATCCATGAATTTTGAAATTATACCATTAACAAGCAATTGTCTTGGGTTAAACATATGCTGCCAATGACTCCAACCTCTCTCTCGTAGAGGCTGCTCTGTATTGCTCCCGTTAATTGCCTCACAACCCTGCCGATGCACTCCTTAATAGTTAAGTTAACCGGGGGAGAAGATCCGTGGATATTCCAGGCAAGAAATCAGGGCCAGCCATTTCCGTCTCGAATGCCTCCGGGCAGGCTCAGTCGGAACAGAAGAAGCAGGTTAAATGGCAGAGCAAGAAAGTACAGCTGAATGATGTGCCGGTCAAAAATCTGGAGCGAAGCTCTTCAGGTTCAGACTCTGATTATGGTGGAACGTCCGATTTTTCGATTTCCTCCTCTCCGTCAAGCCTGTCAGGATTCAGTGATACTGAACTGTTTCCTGAAGATGATGTCTTCTCATACCCTTCCCCATTGAATGAAACAGCCCATCTGGCTAAAAAAGAACTGGGCAGGGGACGCTTTGCTTCGGTACACCGGGTTACTCAGGAAAAAAATAAAGGCAAACCAGAGCATTTTGCATTAAAACAGACTCATTTCGGTGATCAGGGAGAACTGGAGGCAGGGATATTAAAGAAGTTGGGGGAACACCCAAACATTGTCAGAAGTTATGGTCTGGTAGAAGTCGATGGGGTCAGAGGGCTCCTGACGGAGTTGATTGAAGGCCCCTCCCAGGAGAGCGTGATGATGCTTCTGATCGAGCTCTATGGTAACGGCAGGCTCAGCAGTCAGGCGTTTTTCAATGTTCTGGCATTTATGGAGTATGAGAAGTTTCAGGCACTTGATTACCTGCATAAGCGGGGTGTTGTCCATAACGACCTGAAACCCAATAACGCCATGATTGATCTGAAAGATGGCCGCTTGAAACTGATTGATTTTGGTAGTGCCAAAGAAGAAGGCCAAAAAGCCAGTTATAGTCATGAGGACTATGCTTCTCCAGAGTTGTACCGATCGGAGCTACTTCAAAAAGAGGTGGTCAGGGCATCCTATGCCACAGATGCTTTTGCTCAGGGGCAACATCTATACCGGTTTTTGAACAGTCCGGGTCAACTCCATATTCACTCTTTTACCAACGGTGCACAGCCTTGGGGCAAGTATACGCCCAATCAACGATCCGAAGCGGCTTTTGAGGTCCTCTGGGCATTTCTTGAATATCAGAAACCCAACCCTGATGGCAGTTACAAACAGGCAATGGAGCCAGTAATGCCTGAATTAACAATGGAGGACCTGGAAGCTGAGTCTGAGCGCATGAAGTTGCAAGAAGTCAATCTGGATAGCCTGCTGACCTCCGGCGATGAAATTGGCGTCATCGTAAAATTGCTGGATGGAGATCTGAGTACCAGTGACATAGAAAGAATCAAAAAAATGCTGCATGGAAAATTAAATGCCAAAGACAGCGAGACCGCTCAGGCACTATTGGATGGACCACTCTTATTTCATGATATCCAAGCCATCAAACGATTGCTCTTCGGCAAATTATCGACACCTGAAAGAGAGACAGTAGCCGATCTGGAACACCTGATAGAGTCAGCAGAAGAGATGAAGAGAAGTAAAAGCCAGCTGATTGATATGATTAACAGCTTGCTGCACCCGGTGCCCGAGCAGAGAATGACACCAGCACAAGCTTTGCAGCACTGCTGGTTCACTGAGCGAACAATAGACAGAGAGCAGGCCTTAAGAACACTGCATTTAGCAGCCGACATCCTTAAAGGAAAAGAAGGTGACGCAAACAAGAGTTTTGTATGAGTATCTCCCCCGAATGTCTCTAAAACCCTTCACTTAAGTCTCTCGGATAATCCGCCCCTGTTAATTGCCCCTCATTCCTGCCGATGCACTCCTTAATAGTGAACATGACCGGGAAAGATCCGTGGATATTCCAGGAAAGAAGTCGGGGGCAGCCACTGCTGCCTCGAATGCCTCTGATCAGGCGAAGCCGGAACAAAAGAAGCAGGGGAAGTGGCAGAGTAAGAAAGTTCAGCTGGATGTGCCGGTCAAAAATATCAGGCATAGCTCTTCAGGCTCAGGCTCAGGATCTGATTTTAGTGGGATATCTGGCTCTTCGATTTCTTCCTACCCGTCAAGCCCGGGAGCAGTCAGTGACGAAGTGTTTCCCGAAGATGATGTCTTCTCATATGACTCTCCGTTGAATGAAACGGCCCAGCTGGCAAAGAAAGAGTTGGGTCGGGGACGTTTTGCAACGGTATACCGGGTTATCCAGGAAAAAAGTAATGGCCAACAAGAACATTTCGCATTAAAAAAAACTCACTTGGGAGACCAGGGAGAACAAGAGCACAGGATATTAAAGAAGTTGGGAGAGCACCCAAATATTGTCAAAAGTTATGGTCTGGTAGAAGTCGATGGGGTTAGAGGGCTCCTGATGGAGATGATTGAAGGCCCTTCTCAGGATACCCTAATGACGCTTTTGATTGAGCTCTATGGGAATGGCAGGCTCAGCAGTCAGGCGTTTTTCAATGTTATGGCGTTTATGGAGTACGAGAAGTTTCAGGCACTTGATTACCTGCATAAGAAAGGTGTTGTCCATAACGACCTGAAACCCAATAACGCCATGATTGATCTTAAAAGTGGCCGCTTGAAATTGATTGATTTTGGTGGTGCCAAAGAGGAGGGTAAAAAAGCCAGTTACGGTCATGAAGACTATGCTTCTCCGGAATTATACCGATCGTTACTTAAGAAAGAGCTGGTCAGAGCCAGTTATGCCACAGATGCTTTTGCCCAGGGACAACATCTCTACCGTTTTTTGAACAGTCCGGGTCAACTCCATATTCACTCTTTTACCAATGGCGCAGAACCATGGGGTAAATATACCCCCGACCAACGATCTGAAGCAGCTTTTGAGGTGCTCAAGGCATTTCTCGAGTATCAGAAACCCAATCCTGATGGCAGTTACAAACAGGCAATGGAGCCAATAAGTCCTGAGTTAACACAGGATGATCTGGAAGCCGAGTCTGAGCGTATGAAGATGCAAGAATTTAATCTGGAGAGTCTGCTGACCTCCAGAGATGAAATTAGAGCAATTATGAAGTTACTGGATGGGGATTTGAGCGCCAGTGACATTGATAGAATCAAGAAAATGCTGCATGGAAAATTGAACGCCAGAGACAGCGAAACCGCTCAGGCACTGTTGGATGGACCGCTCTTGTTTCAAGATATCCAGGCCATCAAAGGCCTGCTCTACGGCAAGTTAACCACGACTGAAAGAGAGACGGTAACAGATCTGGGGCACCTGATAGAGTCTGCAGAAGAGATGAAAAGAAGTAAAAGTCAGCTGATTGACATGATTAACAGTCTGCTGCACCCGGTGCCCAGGCAGAGAATGTCTCCAGAGCAAGCTTTGCAGCATCCCTGGTTTACTGAACGTACAATAGACAGAGAGCAGGCCTTAAGAACACTTCACAGGGTTGCTGATGTATTGAAAAGAGATGAAGACGATGCAAATAAGAGTTTTTTATGACGGTCTCTGCCCTCTTTGTGTTAAAGAGGTTGCTCGCTGGAAAAATGCCCGTTTCACAAGTGAAGTAGAGTGGTTTGATATCACCGGTCAGGAAAAGGCACTGGAAGCCTGGGGGATTGATCCCCACAAAGCTCTGCTTGAATTACACACCATGACCGATGACGGTCGGGTTTATACGAGCATCGACAGTTACTCGCTCTTACTCAGACAGCTACCTGCCTGGAGCTGGCTGGGACAGGTCATGAGTCTGCCAGGCCTGAAACAGTTCCTGAAATGGACTTATGACTGGATGACCAAAGTCCGCTTGAAAAAAGAAGGTCGCTGGCCGGGCCAATGCAACACAAAGCAATGTAAATAGTCATAGGCTTGTTCATCCCACCCGCCTGGACAGAGTGACGCTCATGACCAAATATGATCGCTAAAATCATGAATGCAGTGAGACTTATCAACGTCACTCCATATCATCATCCCTGACGTTCTGCCCTGCGAGAGAAAATACATTGCTGGCAAACAGCGTAAGCCCCTTGACCAGACTAACCAGAGGGAAGACGGCATTGTTGGCTCCGAGATTAAGCTGGCCATTGACATTATAAAAGTCTCTGGGAAATTCTTTATACACGTCCAGGGAATGCAATGGTTTCGGGTACATTATGTTATCCAGATTTCCAGTGAGCTTTATGTGTTCTGAGAAGCATTCGGCAAAAGGGGCAGATGCACGACGATCGCTAACCTCACAAGGTTGCAGAGCTGTCCAGTACAGGATTTCCTGAGCTGTGCGTGTCAGCCATGAACGGTACGTCGCACTGTCAACCCCCATAAATTCTGGCAGTCTTGACTTGGGCTGACATTCTTTTTCTTTGGCTAACAGGCCTGACAGGTATTCGTTAAGCAG
>NZ_JAHHPR010000253.1:0-1241 GCF_024606255.1 Endozoicomonas sp. SESOKO3 | reverse complement strand
TGATTCAGGAAGCTGTGCAGAACAGTTTCAGAGAGTTTCCATCCAATCGACTTTCCCGGGAGCAGCTAGCCCGTCAACTCAGTTTTATTCTTCTGGAAATGCAGGAGCGTTTTCTCCGCGGCAAGGCGCTTCGTTCTCTCAGCTTCAAGGTAGACAAGCAAAAACAGAATCCGCAGATTGCCGGAGATCCGGCATTTCATCTTTACCTTTCCTTATTGACTGAAACGTTTAACCGTCATCCCACCCTCTGGCACACAGGCAGCAGTGAACGTCGCCACTATCAGGAAGACCTCTCCGCCCTGTTTATGAAAGCCGCTGATCGTGAAGATTATGGTAAGGAGTGGTACCAGCAGATTCGCAGAATTCTGGACGGTGAAAAGCCGGTGCCTGTGACTCCACCACCGCCTGCTCAGGAAACGGTCAGGTATCACTACGAGGATGACGACGAATACGAAGGCTGGTTTGAACTCACTACCTTTAGAGTGATGCTTGGGATGGGGGCTATGGTTGGCGTGTTTGCTGCCAGCATAGTTTACCAGGTGATCTCTGAACATGAAGCCGAATCGCAAAGGCAGCAATCCCAGCAGGAGGAGGAGCTGAAAAAGCAGTTAGGCAAAAAACTGAACAAACCAGAGCGAAAAGATCCCAAAGGAAGGGACTGGCAACCCGGTATAGAGGACAAGGAGGAGGTCAAGCGCATTATGGAAGGCTTTCCAGAAAAGGTTTGGAAGAATGTAATGATCCAGGCCGGGCTGATGAGTCCTTTATTCTGTAGAATGGATCTGGATGATATCTTAATGCAGTTGCAGCTGTCAGCGCTCTACAGTCATTTGAGGGAAGCGCGTTATATCTGGACAGAAGAAGATGAAATACAGCACAAAAGACAGCAGGAAGAATTTGCAAAACGTCATAAAAAGGAGCAGGAAGAGGCGGCTAAAAGAGCCAGAACGGTCACTCATACTTCATCAACAACTCACCAACAAGACGACTGGGGGGGCTTATTCTCCTCCGGTTCAAGCTTGACTTATAATTTTTCAAGCAGCGAAGATGGCAGTGGTTCTACCAGCTTTGGTACAGCAACGACTACTGAAGTTCAGGGTCGGGATGCAGGCTGGAATTGAAGTTATTTGTAAGATTTCACGTTTGAGGGCCTTGCAGTGTTCTCATTTGGCTGCCGGGAACGTCAGGGTTAAAAACAGTTCGCAATAATCTATTATAATCTAAAACTATCTAATACAATC
>NZ_JAHHPR010000252.1:0-2288 GCF_024606255.1 Endozoicomonas sp. SESOKO3 | reverse complement strand
AAATGTAGCACTTCTCAGAGAGAATGCTCGTCAACTTGAAAAACTTGTAAGACTTGATACACAGCATATTCAAGGCGAAGCCATCAAGGCCCGGCATTTACAGAAAATGAACGCTGTGAGCGAAGAAGTGGAGATTCCTTTAGAATATATGCTGATGCATTTAGAGGAAATATACTCCAGAAGAGGTTATAGCAAAGCCGACGCCGCATTCTTACGAGCTGCTTTGGCAGGGTTTTATGGTACCAGCGGAGCAGAGGAAAATAGAAAACTGACAGACGCAGTGGAAGTCAGGGTGAAGAAGCTTGCAGATTTGGAAGAAGAACTGGAAAGCCTCAAAACACCTCGCCACATTGTCAAGTCTGAAGTACTTGAGACAATGGGTAACGTGGAAAAAATCCTGGAGCTGGATGACCCCGATAAAGAGGACGATGTTTATAAGCGTCGTAACGCCATTTCCAGGGGAATGCAGACATCCATCACAGAAGCCTCACAGAGGGCAGAGGAAGAGGCGCTGGATGTACTGAGATCCGTAGAAACACTACTCGGGATCGAAGTCAATGAGGATGATGAGAAAGCCACAAGACTTGACAGGGCTCGCAGTAGACTTGACGGCGATGATGTCACCGAAATAAAGCTGGATGATATAAAGAATGTCCTCTGGGATGAAAGCATCAAGCTTGATGAAGATAGAGATAGCAAACTCGATACTCTTAGTGCGCGTCTTACGTATTTAGTTGAAGACACGAATCTGCAAGCCAAATGGCAACAGTTAGATTTCCTTGAAGCAATAGAGTACAGACTGGACATCAACGTGGATGAAAACGTTGCTGCCAAAGAAAGAGGCAAGGATTTCGTTGCTAAACTGGCCGACGAACTAAAAGTGGAATTAAAAAAAGATGCCAGCCTGAATGAACAGATCCACGCTCTGGGGTACAGAATTCGGACATTAAACGATGAACTGGACAAAGTCATCAATGATCTCCTTGATAATGAAAGCATGGAAAGAGCCATATATAGCGAAATTGCCCATAACCTCGGGATTCAGGACTATGAAGATGATGCCGACGAGGATGTTCGGATCAATCTCATTACAGAAAAATTCCAACAGCTGTATAAAGAACTTTATGAAGCGGGTCGTCCTACGGTTAATGAGCGTATTGCAGCCATTGATGCTGAGCTTGACAGACAATTGGCTCGTCTGGGACCTAAACCGCAATACGTTCTTGATCGTGAGGTAGCCCGGGCCAGGGGAAACGTAGAAAAAGCTGAGATTGAGCTGGAGGAACTTCATCACAAACTGGATGCTGTTCATCGTAAACAAGTGGTATTCGCAGATTCTACTGATGCCCCCCCTGACACAGATAAATACATTGCGGCTCTCAATGGGGCACTGAAAGACATTCATACCAGGTTGGGCCTGACTCAGACTGATAATCAGACCCCTGAAGATCATTTAAACGACATTGAACGTTTTATTCAGAAAAGCGAATACTATGCAGAAAGACGAACTGAGGCCCTTCATCAACTGCACACTACCATCAAAGCTCTGAAAATCCCTTTTGAAAGTGACCCTGATAATCTGTTAGAAGAAAGTAATATCATGAATGCCATTAGAGACTATAGAGCCTCTCATGACCGAAATGAAGTCAATAAAGCATTGGGGGAACTGCCTGAAACCAGACACAAGTACACTCAGGTCACGAAGTTCCTGCATGAGCACGAGGCCAGAGAAATGGAATTAGCCAATGCACTGGATGAAGAAAAACAGGCACAAGAGGCACTGAACACTAAAAATCAGGCGATTGACCCTTCCAAAGACAGCGATCCGAAAACTAAAACCAAACTTGAGCACAATCTTGAGCACAATCTTGAGCACAATCTTGAGCACAATCTTGAGCACAATAGAGAAGTACCGGACTTAGTTCTGGAAAAGAAAAAAGCACACATTTCAAAAGCACAGGAAGCTTTGAAGGCTCATGAAGCAACTCTTAAAGTCATCGAAGATGACGTGGGTCTTAAGCCAGACCCCACTGCCCGCTACGCTGACCGGGTTGAGGCTTTGAGACATAAACAGGTAGAAATGGGCGGGTTTGACGGTAATGGCGGTAAGATCCTGCAACTGACTCAGGAACAGGACCGTCTGAACAGAGAAATAGAAGTCAGGACAGCGGACATAGAGCAATTAAAGGAAGTCCTGAAAGTCGCAGAGAAAGCCGTCGAAAATGAGGGTGGTCCCTTCCAGTACACGCCGAAACAGGCAAATATACTGACCGATATCTACGCCTTCG
>NZ_JAHHPR010000251.1:0-1387 GCF_024606255.1 Endozoicomonas sp. SESOKO3 | reverse complement strand
GTCCAAAACTTAAGTTATCCGAAAAAACAGAGACAGGACTAAAAGATATGAACGAAATGACAGTACCCAGCAGCCCAAATAGCAAGTTAGCACTTTATCAAAAGCCGGACGACGATTGCCCTATTTGTTTAGAAACTTTTGCCGGAAGGAAAGTCATGGTTCTCGAAAAATGCAAACATATGTTTCACAAAGCCTGCCTGGAGCCCTGGCTATCTGAGAATTCAACCTGTCCTTCTTGCAAAACCTTTCTCGCGACAAGAGAAGTTCAAGTATTTCTTTACAGTGTCAGTGATAGAGCCATTAATCAAGCCAGAGCATTATCATCGAGTCTTTCTGCTACGACCCGTGTGACCGGTGACTCCCCTACAGACAGTCAGAGTTCGGATCGGCAGAACTGGGAGGATCGGGCCTTTGCATCGGCTTGGTTGGAAGCAGGCAGCTCAAGAGCCTCAGCTTCTTTTGCTGCTATCTTGGGTAGGGGGACGTCAGGCTCCTCTCCAGACAACAGTAAGACGTAGGCAACGATTCGTATCGTTAAATAATCCGAGGCGCTGATTCCGTCACCTTTGCAGGCACCTTAACATCATTACTTGCTGCCAGAGCGCGTGTCTTGGCCAGAGAGTCGGTCAGTCAGTTTTGACATCCTCCCACTGATTCAAAGAAATCAATGGGGGTTACCATTAGGATGCAGGTCTGTGGCCGGATGACTTGTCGCAAAGAAACGAGAACATCGTTCCAATAACAGGACTCAAAATAGTGATCTCTTGGTGTATCCAGATGTTTGACTCGACTGTTTGCCACAAGTGGAGCAGAAAAACAAACATAATTTGACCACTAAATATTAGACATGTAACATTTTTCCGCTCTTTCGTCTGAAACTGTCTATTATTGATGTAGTCCCAAAGTCTTCATTTGAACAACTTAATTAAAACAGCTTCAGCCAAATAACCATCTACCCTGACTCCGGGAGCCTCCCATTTTATGTCTGACCCTTCAGAATCACGTCACAGTCTTAACTTGCCCGTCTTTATTGGCGCTTCCAGTGTCATTCTTTTAATAGTGGTCTGTACGGCTCTGTTTCCCGATCAGGCCGAACTTTATTCCACAATGCTGCAAACGGGCATAATGACCAATGCCAGTTGGTTTTACGTGACGGCGGTCGCCATCATCCTCATTGGTGTTGCTATTGTCGGCCTCTCCCGTTATGGCGATATCAAGTTGGGCCCCGACCATTCCGAGCCGGATTTCAGCTTTAGTTCCTGGTTTGCCATGTTGTTTTCAGCCGGTATGGGGATTGGCCTGATGTTTTTTGGCGTGGCGGAACCCGTCATGCACTTCCTGACACCTCCCGTGGGCGATCCGGCATCCATTGAGTCCGCCCGGGAAT
>NZ_JAHHPR010000250.1:0-16326 GCF_024606255.1 Endozoicomonas sp. SESOKO3 | reverse complement strand
CCTCAATTTCTTGCAATCCTCGCTACGGACGCTTAAGTCCGACAGGCTGCTAGCGAATATTCAACCGAAATTCGCTGGTGGCAGCCTTTCAACCCCTATAAATGGCCCTGAAAAAGCGGAGTAAACGAAAAAATTTGTAACGATTTCCAGACGTATCATTTAGCAGAAATATGAATGTAATCCTCTAAGTTTAGAATCAAATTTCACTTATTAAAATAATAAAATCAGTATTTAAAATTTTTTATTTCTATTGGAAATTTAAACTTGCTGACTTGCTGGTTTTCGATAAGAATCAAATATGAGAGATCCAAAAAAAGGACGAGGAAACCGCCTATGGGAAACGCCTTGCAAGCCAGGCCGATCATCTCAACCCAAACAACCACCTACATTCTCGACAGTAATGTTCTGATACACGACCCTAACTCAATCCTCAACTTTGAAGAGCATCAAGTGCTCATCCCCATGACCGTTCTGGAGGAACTGGACAAGCTTAAGAACGGAAAGCAAACCATCGCCGCTGACTGCCGACAGGCCATCAGGTTGATTGACCAGATACTGGGTACTGCCTCACCCTCGGAGATCGAAGCAGGCGTTCCTATCAGACGTGGTAATAAATCAGAGCCTCAGGGTACTCTCTCAATCCTGAGTTCTCACCGTATAGAAAACATCACCACACTGCCCACCAGCAATAACGATAACCGCATCATCAACGATATCTGTCATTTTCAGGAAACCCATCCGGGTATACCGGTGATCCTGGTGACCAAAGATATCAATATGCGTCTCAAAGCCAGGGGATGCGGAATTCCAACGGAGGATTACCACAGCGACCAGCTGGTTTCCGATATTGGTTTACTCAATAAAGGTTATCGGCTGTTTGAAGGCAACTTCTGGGACCGGGTTTCCCAGGTTCAGACAGAACAGCTGGAGAGTAATACCTATCACCGATTGTTGAAAGAAGAGCTCGGAGAGGACATCCATCTGAACCAGTTTTTACTGGACGACACTGGATTTGTAGCTCGGGTGAACGCCATCACTCAGGACGAAGTCCAGTTGCAACACTTCTGCCGTGAAGCATTAATGAGTCAGGAAGCCTGGGGGCTTCAACCTCTCGATATTCATCAGGCCATAGCCCTGAATCTTTTACTGGACCCCGACATTCATCTGGTCAACCTGACCGGTGCTGCGGGCTCAGGTAAAACCATTCTGGCCCTGGCTGCAGCGATCGAGATGACAGTAGCCACCAAACAGTTCCGTCGAATCATAGCGACCCGTTCAACCCGGGGGCTGGATGAAGACATTGGCTTCCTGCCGGGCACGGAAGCGGAGAAAATGGAGCCTTGGCTGGGCGCCATTACTGACAACCTCGAAGCCCTGCACTACGACGATGAATCCACCAACAGCAGTGTGGATTACATTCTCAAGCAGGTCCCTCTCCATTTCAAATCCCTGAACTATATCCGGGGACGAAGCTTTCAGCAGAGCCTGATCATCATTGATGAATGTCAGAACCTGACACCGCACCAGATAAAAACCATTATCACCCGTGCGGGTTCCGGTAGTAAGGTCATCTGCCTGGGCAACCTGGCTCAGATTGATACCCCTTACCTCGCACCGACCAGTTCGGGACTGACTTACATGACTGAACGATTTAAAAACTTTCCACACGGTGGCGCAGTCCAACTACAGGGAGTCCCACGCTCGCCACTGGCGGCATACGCTGAAGAAAATCTATAATTTTCACTTACCTCAGAACGATAGCCAGACTTGATCGTCTGGCTATCAAAAACCGACAGCCATTAATCATTAACTTTCCTCCCCCTAAAGCCCTGCTCACCAGCAATCTGAACCACTTTTTAACGCCTTATTGGCGAAGCACTGCACTTTTGCGACATCTTTTGTACTTACGGGTTAACACAACAAAAGGGTATTATTAGAACACCACCAGAAACGGATGTTATGAATGAAATCTCTGAACTGCTTCAAATCCTATGACATCCGGGGCCGCATGCCGGATGAATTGAATGAAGACATTGCCTGGCGCATTGGTCGTGCAACAGCAGAATACTTAAAAGCAGACACCGTCGTTGTTGGTGGAGACATTAGGCTTTCATCACCCTCCCTGAAAGCCGCACTGAGTGATGGCCTGAGATCGGGCGGAGTCAATGTTCTGGATATAGGTCTATGTGGCACGGAAGAAATCTACTTCGCAACGTCACACCTGAAAGTAGATGGTGGCATCATGGTAACGGCCAGCCACAATCCCAGAGACTACAATGGCATGAAACTGGTCAGAGAAGACAGTAAACCTGTTTCAGGTGAAACCGGTCTGCGTGAGATACAGAAGCTGGTCGAGGATACATTTGTTGCTGCACCATTAAACGACGCCTCACCCATAACAGACCGCTCTCTGAAGGGTGATTATAAAGAAGTCAGCGTTCTTGATGACTACATTGATCACATGCTTGGCTACATCCAACCTACTCGGCTAAAGCCCATGAAACTGGTTGTTAATGCAGGTAACGGTGCGGCAGGCCATGTGATTGATGCGATTGAAGCCCGTTTTCAATCCACTTCAGTCCCCATTGAATTTATCAAAGTTCATCATGAGCCCGATGGTAACTTTCCCCATGGCATTCCTAACCCGCTGTTGCCTGAGTGTCGCCCGGCAACCAGCGATGCTGTTCTCGAACATCAGGCCGATATGGGGATAGCCTGGGACGGCGATTTTGACCGCTGTTTCCTGTTCGATGAAAAGGGGCAGTTTATTGAGGGTTATTATATTGTGGGTCTTCTGGGTGAAGCCTTCCTGAACCATACGCCGGGGGCAAAGATCATTCATGACCCGCGACTGACCTGGAATACCATAGACCAAGTCAGGAGTGCTGGAGGAGAGCCGGTGCTTTGCAAAACGGGTCACGCATTTATCAAGGAGAGAATGCGCAAAGAAGATGCCGTTTATGGTGGTGAAATGAGTGCCCACCATTACTTCCGTGACTTTGCTTACTGTGACTCTGGCATGATTCCCTGGCTGCTGGTTACAGAACTATTATCTCAGAAAGGTCGGACACTCTCTGCGTTGGTGGCCGAACGAATAGACAAATTTCCCGCTTCCGGGGAGATCAATAGCACAGTTGAAAATCCAGCACAGACCATTGAGACCATTCTGATCAGGTACGAACAAGATGCCGCTGAAATTGATCGTACCGATGGCATCTCCGTTGATATGGGAGAGTGGCGTTTCAACCTCAGAATGTCTAATACTGAGCCGGTCATTCGACTGAATGTGGAAAGCCGGGGAGATCAGGCGCTGATGGAAGAAAAAACAACAGAACTGGTGACCCTCATTCGATCTCATTAGTGTCTGAAAGTCCGGGTCCAGCTTGCTCTCTCATGCTGCCTAACAACATAATAGAGACAATTCACTACCAAACACCTCCGCCCTCAACTAGGATGTGTTCCATAGTGCTAAGGAAGAAAACCAATATGCTTTTTGTCGTGTCACCTGCCAAAACCCTGGACTATGACACCGCTCCGGTGACGAAAAAGTTCAGTCAGCCAGAGTTCCTGGACCAGTCTCAGGACCTGATTAATCAGTTGCGCAGGCTGAGTCCGTCAGATATCGGCAGCCTGATGAGCATCAGCGACAAACTGTCACAGCTGAATGCAGCCCGTTACGAAGCCTGGCAGCAACCTTTCACCCGGGATAATGCCAAACAAGCTGTCCTCGCCTTCAAAGGTGATGTTTACACGGGACTTGATGCTGAGACTATGAATGCCAAACAGTTTGATTATGCGCAAAAACACCTGCGCATTCTCTCTGGTCTCTATGGTCTGCTGAAACCTCTCGACCTGATGCAGGCATATCGTCTGGAAATGGGCACCCGATTTGCCAACCAGGCAGGAAAAGACCTTTATGCATTCTGGGGCGAACAGATCACCGACAAACTGAACGAAGAAATGGCTGCCCAAAAAGACGACATTCTGGTCAACCTGGCCTCCAACGAGTACTTCAAGGCTGTTAAACCCAAACTGTTGAAAGGTCAGATCATCACTCCGGTTTTCAAGGACTGGAAAGGTGACAAGTACAAAATCATCAGCTTCTACGCTAAAAAAGCCAGAGGCCTGATGTGTCGTTATGCCATAGATAACAGCCTGAAAAAAGTCGATGACCTGAAAGGTTTTGATTATGAGGGCTATAGCTATAACGAAGCCATGTCGAATGACAAGGAGTGGGTGTTTATTCGCAAAGAAGTCTAAGTTATCTTCTTCCAGCTCCGTGATTGCCGTTGAGCTGGAAGACACTTCCCTTCTATTACCAACACAATTCACGGTTACTTAATAATACCCACTTCCAACTCCCGCTTTCTGGTGTAGAGAAAGCGAATGATGTCGTAGCTGAAGGGCGAACTGAAATCGTCATAGCTCATGGGTACGGTGTAACGATAGTTAATGCCATAGATAGCAAACAGTTCAGGTTCGCTAAACACCTGTGCAGGCACCCCAAGAAAATCAATATAATCTTCTGCTACCAGATCGACGACCAGACCACTGACATCCCTCAAACTGAATGGGCCAATCACCGGAACCACCAGATAAGGTCCGGGCCCCACGCCATATTTTGCCAGAGTATTGCCAAATTCATTGGGATGATGGGGCAACCCCATACTTTCAGCAGGATCAAAAAAGCCCAACATACCCAGAGTAGAATTGATGAATAATCGACCGACTGATCTGACAGCTCGCTCACCCTCAAACTGAAGCAGGTTGTTCATAAGAGTGGAAACTTCTTTCAGATTCTGAAAAAAATGGGCAATCCCTATCCGAACGAAAAACGGAGTCACCGTTTCATAAAGCTGCATAACAGGCTCAAGAAAATAGCGATCCAACTGCCGATTGAAAGCAAACACCTCGCGATTGAAGGACTCCAGTGGATCATAAACATCCATAAAAGACATTGGATTGTGATGCCAATTTTCCAACAGCTCATCATCAGTGTCTCTGAACTTCAGAGTATCCATAGGATCTGCATAGGGGATACGCTGATCAGCCAGGACATTAAAGACTATGAGAGAAAAAAACAGCAACAGGAGCCCGGCTCTAGGCATCAGGGAACCCCCTACCCTTCATAAAGCTGAGCATATCCCGTACGTTTTGATGGTATTTCAGATTGCCCATATGCCCACCCAGAGGGTAAATTTTTATCCGCCCTCTGAAGGTGTCATAAAGAAAGTCGAGCCCTTTCTTATCAATAATAAAGTCATCCACATTGTGCATCACACCAACATGGCGGGCACGCTTCAGCCAGGTCTTAAGGCGAGGCAGACCGCTCTGCTCAAAGATAAAAGTGCGCTGCATTCGGAGGGATTTTTTCTGACCGGAGTGGATTCCCTTCTGCCTCTCTACGTAGGGGATCAGCACATTATCGATGTAGCATTCAAAACCGCAAAACATAGCCCGCTTAAAATAAGGAGTTCGACTATCACTTCGCGTGAGCCTGAAATATCCGGGGATCAGTTTGCCGTCCCAGGTCATGACAGCAGAAGTGAAATAAAGGGACGCTACTACCAGCCTGAAATTGACGCCTATCAGCAGCGCCAGCTCTTCTCTGCTCATGGCATAAGTGCTTTTCATCACCTGAACCAGCATGGGTTCATCCAAATCAATACTTTTATGAGCTTTAAAATAGGCAGCCAGCTTGTCAAAGTAGTGATTAAAAAGCGTTGTTGCACTGTCAACGCCCGGCACATCCACCTGTAGTAAACGATCAAGGCTATCGACGGTGCGCCGCAAGTCAACAGGAGGGTTCACTAACAATACTCGTTCAAAGCCAAACGCGTTCTGTTCGCTGTCTATTCGGGCTACAAACGCAGCATTGAGAGCGCCAAGGCTGTAACCTGTCAGATACCAGCCACTAATCTCCAGTTTTTTAAAGGAGAGGACCCGCTTGACAGACGCTTTCATCAAACGATAGATATCTTCTGAATCTTGCCGGGTCAGGCCGGGCCGATGAGTTCGGGAGCTGGAAACAACAAAGTCGTAACTGGTGGGGGATGAGATCTGAATGACATGAAAGCCGGCCTGATAATAAACCTTTTTCAGGAACTCGACCTTACTGGTATCGAAACGCCCCCCAGTACCTGCAATGATAAATATCAACGGAGCAGGTTGCTCCTGCCAGGCCAATTTGAAACGGGGTTTCATCACATCCCAGAATATACCCGGCGCCCCCTTAATGGTTTCGTCAGCCAATCCTAAAATCGCCTCACGGACAGTACCCTGCCCCAGCTTCACCTGTTGCCCGGGCGGAGTGCCAACGACGGTGGCCAGAAATGGATCCCTGATAGGAAAGTCATAAGCCCACGAAGTGCCCAAATAGAAAGGAAACAGAAGTAATAAAAGTTTTTTCAAAATGGCAATAATGCAACTTCGCAACTTCGAAAAACATCCTGCCCACCCCACAATGTCCGTGAGGACCAACGGACAGAACGCCCCTCTTCCAGTCATATCATTACTACTGAGTGTTTTCCGGCGATGAAATCAACAGGTAAACCGTCCAGTCTTTGGAAAACAGGCCACCAGTACTGACCTTTTCCAGAGAGCCCCTGACCTGTCCATTGATGGAATACTGAATTTTTTCGCCTTTCTGGTCTGGCAATGTCACCTCCTTTTGACTCCAACTCCTGGGCAGACATTGACCGATGATACGGTTGGCTTCGTCAAAAGCCAGAGTCGCAGTCTGCTCATCAGGCAGGACTCGACTGCATACATAGCTATAGCGATTGGACCACTGCCAAACCTCACAGCCACCGTTCAGTGGTTGATAGTCTGTCTGCCAGATGGTGATCTTATTGTAAAAAGAAGGCTGTTTACGTATATCCGAAAAGCCATCCCGGCTCTTGGTAAAAAGATGCCCAAGATCCTGACAGATTTTGTCCTGATCAACTGTACGCTTTTCGGTAATGACTTCATCTTTTTCGCCGACAGGCTGGTATGCATACCCCGAAACCAGAGTACCTGCTGTCACCACTAACGCGGCCATCTTGAGACTTTTTTTAATCGTTTTGTTGTTAAAGACTGATTTCATCGACTTATTCCCTGGTTCTGAAAAACCTTCACCAAGACCTTGCCTGCAGAGACAGGCAAGGTCGCAGACGGAACAAGTCTAGAAAATATAATTCAATTGTGCAGCTACAATATTGGAGCTGTTCTTGTAATCGCCTGTTACTGTGCCGTAAAAAGGATTTGGAGTAGCCCTTTGATCCGGGCTGTACTTGGATTCATTGATTTTACCTTCTTTCAGACTCACATATGCATAGGAAATATCAACGGAGATGTTGGTATCAGGCCTCCAGTTTGCTCCCACGGTAAACCAGTTACGATCCGAATCCGGTGTACGGACTGTACGATTGTCATCATCGACGGGGGACTCATCAAACATATAGCCTGCCCTCAGTTTCCACTCTGGCAGTACTTGCCATGTCGCACCAAAACTCCAGGCCCAAACATCTTTCCAGTTGATTGGGACGTAGCTGGACAGGGCAGAATTATCGGCTCTGACATAAAATTCCTCGAACCGGCTCCAACGGGTCCAGGTGGCCTCAGCCATGAGAGTCCATTCATCGTTTAGCTCATGAGTCAGGCTTAGAGCCGCTTTTTCTGGCATAGTGATATCGAGCTTTGCATCTGATTTCAACTCAACCGGGGCCAGACCCTCAACTTTTACATCTCCCTCGATTTCAAAATCAAGTTCTGAGAAGTAAGCAAGGCCAACGTAGGTTTTATCATAAACATTCCACAGTGCTCCCAGAGTCCAACCCAATGCGTTGGCATCACCCTCAATCTTTGCTTTTGCAGCAGGCACAAGGGGATTGACATTTTGAGTTAATTCCCCCTCCACATAGGAACCAATTAACCCAAACCCAACCGAAAGGTCTTCCTGAAATTTATAGGAAACCGTTCCCTGCAGGCTCACGGTTTTAACGCTGGTTTTATTACCAAAGAAACGACCCGCCCAATCCTTGTCATAATCCAGCTCAATACCATTAGGAGCATACCCACTTATACCAAAGCTGATTTGCTCATTCAGTGGCATAACAAAATGCCCAAAAGGAATCCCGCTTGTTGACACGAAATCTTCCGTCTTACCCTGGGCAATCACCGTTCCACCCGCTGTATGCTGACCCTCAAATTCCCCTCCTTCAAGAATGACAGCAGAACCCACAGAAACCTGCATACCCTCAACATAAGCTATACCTGCAGGATTATTGGCTGCAATAGAAGCATCCTGGGGGTTGGAAGCCCTGCCCGCATAGGCTGTGCCCATGTAGCTGGCTGAGTTTTCATAAACGCCGTAACCCGCAGAGTAGACACTGCCAGAATGAAAGGAAACGGCCATAGCGGCAAGAAGAGGTGACAGAACAGCCACCCTCTGTCGTAAACACAAAGTCATTTTCAAACCTCATTGTGTTGTGTGTTGGTTTGAAAGGTATAGACGCAGAAACGCTTCGCTGCCTTTTTTTAAAGGCATAAACGACGATTAGTAAACAACAGTTATTAAAAGCATGGGAGCTCTGATCAAATAGCTATATGTCAGAGCGCGTTAAAGTCATCGGGAAATGGGTGGCAGGTCAAAACGAGGGAGAGATAATTTCTTATAAAGAGCCAACAGTCTGAGTAACAGAACCAGACCCGCAGACAACAATGTGGCCATATTGACGCCAATATAAGACTCTGATGCAACGAAGAGAGCACCACCCGCCATAGCGGCAAAAGCATACACCTCTTTTTTCAGCACCAGTGGCACTTCACCAGACAGCAGATCCCGGATAGCGCCACCGCCACAGCCGGTGAGAACCCCCATCATGACAGCGACAATGGCTGAAGCGCCGAAATCCAGAGCTTTAGTGACACCAATCACCGTAAATACAGCCAGACCCAGCGCATCAGAAATCAACATCATATGATGCGTTTTCTGATGCCAGCGTCTTATCAAAATCGCCAACAGGGTTGAGACCAGAATGACCAGAACGTAATCGTGATCCTGTACCCAGAAAACCGGTGTGCCGCCTAAAAGGACATCGCGAATCGTGCCCCCCCCCCCACGGCAGCGACAAACGCCAGAACCATGGCACCAAAGATATCCATATCTTTACGACAGGCCAGCCAGGCGCCGCTGATGGCAAAGACAGCGGTGCCAAATAAATCCAGAATGTAAAGCAGCATGAAAAAAAGAGTGAGTCCGATTAATTAATATTAAAATTATACGCCCAAGGCCACATACCCCATATCAGGACGCTTACTTAATTGAACAGGAACTTTCCTCAGACTACGGAGGCTTATGCAGGTCCGGATGACCTCATTAGTACTTGTCTTTCATTTATATAAAAAACATCTTAAGTATTCAACCTGACGCAATTACCAAGACTTAGAGAGCAATCTGACTCTCTAATTGCAAATTTTTTTCAATTTTTTTACATCTTTTTCTGATGCTAATTCAAATCTCATCCTTTTATAAAAATCATTAAATATCAAAAAGTTAGCAATATAAGACCGAATCAAAACAGCTTAAATTCATTAAAATGAAAATCGAATACTATTCGAATTTTAATTAACACCCAACCCTGTCTTGACTCGACTCCTCTAAACAGAGATATTTCGTACTGTCGTTTCAAATACCCGTTTCAAAGCACGTTAAAACGTCATTCAACAAGCGGACATTTTTAAACGACAACACACACTAATAATAAGCACAAAAAGACTAGCGGCCCTTCGACCAGCGAACCTGAGAAGACTCGAAAAGAGCAAACAACGTTCGCAATCAGGCAGTCTCATATCACTTGTTAATGAAAAAAGAAGTTCTCTCTGTTGGTAACTTTCTTTTTGTAACAAGGAGTCGCCTCAGGTCTTGCCGACGTCAGGAGTTATAATGAAAAGCCACACTCGTTCCTCGCATTTTTCTCTCACTCCATTAGCTTTGGCCTCCTCTCTGGCAGTTGCTGTTTCAGCAGGTCAGGCAGTAGCCGGTGGTTTTGAAAAAGCGACTCTCTGGGATGCCGAATACACTGCATTGGCAGGTGCAGCTGTTTCTTCTGTCGATGATTCCAGTGCGATCTTCTTTAACCCGGCCGGTCTGGCTTTTGCGGAGTCTGATGATATTGCTCTGCACTTATCTCCTACCTTTAACAAAGTCAGTAGTCCGGCGAATGGTGTCAATTTTACTGATGGCGATACCACCTTCTCTCCGGCTGGCGGCCTGACAGGTCTGACCATACTGGATGAGAAGTTCACTCTGGGTTACGGTATCTATGCCTCTGGTGGTGCTGCTGCCAAGTATGAAGATCTGACTGTTGGCAGCGTACGACCCGTTACAGACGACTACTCTACTGACATCAAGATTATTGAAGCGGGTCTGGGATTATCTTATCGCATCAACAACAACTGGTCCGTTGGGGGTACCTACCGCCTGACTTACGTCGCTGCTGATATCGAATTGATGTCAAATTTAGCGAATGGGGCTGTAGGTGCAGCAGTGGGCTACAACGATATGACCGGTTACAATACCTTCGGTGTTCGTCTGGGTGCGATGTACCGCTCAGATGACGACCGCTGGGGTTGGGGGATCAACTACCGTTCTGAAGTCGATATTGAAGCAGATGGCAAAACATCTTTCAGATCCGGTGCTCCTGGATTTGCTGGCCAAATTCCTCTTGATTTCAGCGATAAAGATGCGACCGCAGAAACAGCTCTGCCCATGCAAATTTCTACCGGCATCGATTACAAGGTAGCTCCACACTGGACCCTGTTCGGTGAGATCACATACACCGACTACAGCAATAACGAACAGATTAAGTTTACCTCCGATGAGGTCAGCAGCCTGCCTGTACCTGCAATTAACTCCAACTGGGAAGATCAGTACAACTACCGTATCGCTGCGGAGTACTCCGGTATAGAGAACTGGGCTCTGAGAGCAGGCTACATTTATACAACAGCCGTCGTACCTGAAGAATATGCTGCGCCCACCTTCTCCAGTCCTGCCGATGCCCACAGCTTTACTCTGGGTGCCGGCACCAGCATTCTTGATGGACAGGTGGATCTGGACTTTGCTGCTGTCTACGACACCGTTAAGAATGACGATGTAAAAGGTGGTGGCAACCTGACCAGCTCTACTCAATCTTACGCGGGTAAGTATGAATCCAGCTCTTACTCACTCCACGCTTCTGCGACTTACCGCTTCTAAGTCGGTTTTTCGGTAGAAACATACAACAAGGCCGCCGGTCGAAAGATCAGCGGCCTTTTTTCTTTCATCACCACGTTTAGCAAACGTGGGTTATCACCATGCACTTAACGTATTAATTACTCAGCCCGACCTGATTACCCACACTGAATGCCTGTTTCGTAATAATCAAAGTACCTTGAATTAATTGAAATCATAAATCGAATAATATTCGAATTATGATTAACAACAGACTTTGCCTTGAATCAATAAGTTAGAAATAAAAATATTTCTTACCACAGTTTCAAAAACCGGTTTCGAAGCACCTTTAAAAGCTTTTTTAATAGCTAATTATTTACAAAAAAATAACAGTAATTTCGATTAAGCATAAATAAAATGGCCTCCGTTCCACCCGCGAACCGGAAAGAATCCACAAGAGCTAACAACGTTCGCACTCAGGCAGGTTCATATCTCTCGTTAATAAAAGAAACCCTTTTTTATAACAGGGAGCTGCCTGAGGTCTTGCCATCATAAGGAGTAATAATGAAAAGCCATACACGCACTTCGCCTTTTTTCCTCGTTTCTGCTCTGGCTGCTGCTGTTTCTGCAGGTCAGGCGGTAGCCGGTGGTTTTGAAAAAGCGACCCTCTGGGATGCTGAATACAGCGCACTGGCCGGTGCTGCGGTTTCTTCTGTCGATGATTCCAGTGCCATCTTCTTCAACCCGGCCGGTATGGCTTTTGCCGAGTCTAATGATATTGCTCTGCATGTATCTCCTACTTTTACTCAGGTCAATGGTCCTGCGAAAGCTCCAAATACTTTTATTGAGGGTGAAACCAACTTTTCTCCTGCTGGCGGCCTGACAGGTCTGTACAAACTGAACGACAAGTTCACTATGGGGTACGGTGTTTATGCTTCTGGTGGTGCTGCTGCGAAGTATGAAGATGTAACGGTTGGTGGCAGCAGACCCGTCACAGATGACTACTCTACTGACATCAAGATTATTGAGGCAGGTCTGGGATTATCCTATCGCATCAACAACAACTGGTCCGTTGGAGGTACTTATCGCCTGACTTACGCCACTGCCGATATCAACATGGTTTCAGATATATTGGGTATAGGCGCTGCAGTGGGCTACAACGACATGAGCGGTTACAATACATTTGGTGTCCGTCTGGGCGCAATGTACCGCTCTGATGATGACCGATGGGGTTGGGGGATCAATTACCGCTCTGAAGTAGATATTGAAGCTGACGGTAAAGCATCCTTCAGATCGGGTGCTCCTGGATTTGGCCCAATACCTGACGACTACAGCGGCATTGATGCAACCGCAGAAACAGCTCTGCCCATGCAGATCTCTACCGGTATTGATTACCAAGTAGCTCCTCACTGGACCCTGTTTGGTGAGGTCACATATTCGCAGTACAGCAACAATGAACAGATCCAGTTTACTTCTGATGAACGACCTCTGGACGTACCCGCAATCAACACCAACTGGGAAGACCAGTACAACTACCGCATTGCTGCCGAATACACCGGTATTGAAAACTGGGCTCTGAGAGCCGGTTACATTTATACAACAGCTGTTGTACCCGAAGAGTATGCTGCACCTACCTTCTCTACGCCAGCCAATGCACACAGCTTTACTCTGGGTGCCGGAACCAGCATTCTTGATGGTCAGGTTGATCTGGACTTTGCGGCTGTCTACGACACCGTTGAGAATGACGATGTCAAAGGCGGTGGCCAGCTGACTGACACGACTACATCTTACGCAGGTAAGTACGAATCCAGCTCTTACTCCCTCCATGCTTCTGCGACTTACCGCTTCTAAGTCGGTTTTTCAGTAGCATCCTATAACAAGGCCGCTGATCAAAAGATGAGCGGCCTTTTTGTTTGGCATTCAGGTGAAGTCCAACAAGCTCTCAGTGATTGAGAATCTGCCCCAAAAATGCCCTGCTACGTTCAGACTTCGGATTATTAAAGAAGACTTCCGGTGTCGCCTCTTCCACGATTTGCCCCTGATCCATAAAGATCATGCGATCTGCTACCGTTTTTGCAAAACCCATTTCATGGGTCACGCAGAGCATGGTCATGCCTTCATTGGCCAGTTCAATCATGACGTCCAGCACTTCCTTGATCATTTCCGGGTCCAGTGCGGAGGTGGGCTCATCGAACAACATGATTTCCGGGTTCATGCAGAGGCTTCGGGCAATCGCTACACGCTGTTGCTGGCCTCCAGAGAGCTGCCCGGGATATTTATCCGCCTGATCGGGAATACGGACACGCTCAAGGTATTCCATCGCCGTTTTTTCCGCTGCTTTTTTAGCGGTTTTCCTGACCCAGAGCGGTGCCAGTGTGCAGTTTTCCAGCACCGTCAGATGGGGGAACAGATTGAACTGCTGGAACACCATACCGACCTCACGACGAACCTTCTCTATATTTTTCAGATCCCGGGTCAGTTCTGTGCCATCAACAATAATCTGGCCTTCCTGATGCTCTTCCAGAGCGTTAATGCAGCGAATCAAAGTCGACTTACCCGAACCGGATGGCCCGCAGATCACGATCTTTTCGCCACGCACCACATCCAGATTAATATCTCTGAGGACATGAAAGTTGTCGTACCATTTGTTAACCCCATTCAACCTGATAACAGGGCTTGCAGGGTCTTTTACTTCCCGGACCATCTTATCCATGAAGACCTCTCATTTTCTTTAATTCTTTTCCAGTCGCTGGCTGTACTTGGATATACCAAAGCAGAACAACCAGAACACAAAGCCGGCAAACAGATAACCTTCTACAGCACTGCCCAGCCACTCGGGGTCATTCAGGGCTGCCTGAACAATCGAAAGCAGATCAAACAGACCAATCACCAATACCAGACTGGTGTCTTTGAACAGTGCAATAAAGGTGTTCACTATTCCGGGAATCACCAGACGCAGAGCCTGAGGCAGAACCACCAGTAGCATACTCTGCCAGTAACCCATTCCGAGACTCTGACAGGCTTCCACCTGCCCTTTTGGAATCGCCTGCAATCCACCACGCACCACTTCGGCCATATAAGCTGACTGGAACATGACAATTCCGATCAGGGCCCGAACCAGTTTGTCGAAAACAATTTCTTCCGGAACAAACAGAGGCAGCATGACCGACGCCATAAACAACACAGTAATCAGCGGAACCCCACGCCAGAGTTCAATATAAGCCGTACAGAAAGTGCGAATGACCGGCATGGAAGATCGCCTGCCAAGGGCCAGCAAAACGCCTACCGGTAATGATGCCAACATGCCATAAAGCGCCAGCACCAAGGTCACCATCAGGCCACCCCACTTATGAGTTTCAACCTCGGGCAGACCGAAGTAACCTCCAGACAGCACCAGCCAGGAGGTAACCGGCAATACCAGCAATCCCAAACCCAATGCCAGCTTCTTGCCGGGAATAGCCGGAATCATCAGCCAACCCAGAATCAGGGCCAACTGCACAAAAAACAGATTCACCCGCCAGATTTCACTCTCCGGATAGAAGCCGTAAATAAACTGATCCAGTCGTGCAGTGACAAAAGCCCAGCAGGCACCGTCAACATTGCAGGCCGAGCGGCTTTCTCCCGTCCAGGTAGCGTCCATAACTGCCCACTGCCATAAGGGAGGAAGGATCAGATAAAGACCGTAAATAAGCGTCAATGTGATCAGTGACTGTGAGGGCGTCGCAAACAGCTTCTCCCGCATCCAGCCTAAAACACCCCTCGAGTTGACCGGGGGCTCTCTTGCAGGAATCATTTTTTCTTCCATCATCGTGCTCTTCATTAAGAGAGTCCTTACCGCTCTACCAGCGATGCCCAACGGTTATACAAGTTCATCAAAACAGATACGGTAAGGCTGATCGTGAGATAAACGGCCATGGTCATGGCGATCACCTCAACGGCCTGACCGGTCTGGTTCAGGGTGGTTCCCGCAAAGACACTGACCAGATCCGGGTAACCTATGGCCGTCGCCAGTGAAGAGTTCTTGATCAGGTTCAGGTACTGATTGGTCAGGGGTGGAATAATCACCCGCATGGCCTGAGGAATCACCACCAGACTCAGCACGCGGCGAGGCTTGAGACCCAGAGCCGCAGCGGCTTCTTTCTGACCTTTGCTGACAGACTCAATACCAGAGCGAACGACTTCAGCAATAAAAGCCGCAGTATAAATACTCAGAGCAAACCAGAGCGCAGCCAGTTCAGGAATTAAAACCAGACCGCCGGAGAAATTAAAACCTTTTAATTCTGGTATCTCCCATCGCAACTGAGCATCCACCAGAAAGCTGGTCACGAGAGGAATCAGCACAACACTTGAAGCCATTGCTGCCTTGATATAAAAAACCGTTCGCCCGCTGTTTTCACGATGCAGAGTGTTGAGCAGCCATGAGCGCATAAAGAATCTCAACACCAGCACAGCAGCAAGACAGGCCATGAAAACCCAGGCAACCGTCACCATACCCGCGTTCAATTCGGGCCAGGGAAGAGAGATACCACGAACATTAATAAAGATGGAGTCAAACAGACTGATGCTTTGACGGGGGTTCGGCAGAATACCCAGAACCGCAAAGTACCAGAAGAAAATTTGCAGCAGCAGGGGAATATTGCGGAAAACCTCAATATAAATACTGGCCATTTTAGACAGGAGCCAGTTAGAGGAGAGCCGGGCCACACCAATCAGAAATCCAAGAATGGTGGCAAAGATAACGCCGAGAAAAGAGACCAGTAAAGTATTGAGTAGGCCTACCAGAAACGTTCTGCCAAAGGTATGGCTTTCGTCGTACTCCACCAGTGTCTGGATAATGCCAAAACCTGCAGACTGGGATAAAAAATCAAAGCCGGTGCTGATGCCGCGATGCTCTAGATTCGACAGGGTATTGTTCACTACCCAGGCGACCATTGCCACAACGGCAAGGATCAACAGAACCTGAAAAAGAACAGCCCGCCAGACCGGGTCGCGCCAGAGTCTTACTAACATAGGGTGCCTTTTATTAGCCATGAAGAATCCGTTCATGGCTCTACTTTTATTTTTGCTATAGGTATTTCGCTAGCAGCCTGTCGGACTTAAGGCTGTCCTACTGCGGTTGCAATAAATTGGTC
>NZ_JAHHPR010000249.1:0-11028 GCF_024606255.1 Endozoicomonas sp. SESOKO3 | reverse complement strand
AAAAGCGCTTTGAAGAACGCTTTGACCAACAAGAAAAACGCTTTGACGAACAAGAAAAGCGCTTTGAAGAACGCTTTGACCAACAAGAAAAACGCTTTGACGAACAAGAAAAGCGCTTTGAAGAACGCTTTGACCAACAAGAAAAACGTTTAGACCAGCAGGAAAAACGCTTTGAAAAACGCTTTGATTGTCAAGATAAAGAGATTGCGGAAATCAAAGAAACCTTAAAACTCATCCTGTCCAGACTGCCCAGCTAAACGCCGCATACCAAATGGTTCCAAAGGATTGCCTCGACGGTCAGCCTTTGGACCAAAGGGGTCTATGATCCTGTGAATTTGGCGTGCATGTATCATCGTCTGCGGTTGTGCTGGAAATGCAGAATTCACCGAGTCGGCACTTAGCATTATTAAACGGACAGTAGATTCTGCCCCAAGCGTGTGAGCAACCGACTTCAATACGCCAGCCTTTGCTTTCTAAGTATTTCAATGCTGCTTCTATTTTTTTGTTCGGATGCTTTTTTCTTGGCATGGTTTGATCCTGGTTAACTTGGCGGTGATCCTTCAGGTTGTCATATTTATTCAAAGGCAAGCCGAACAGTCTGGTATAAAATCTCACTCTCGCCATTCAAGGGAGTGAATATTATTTATCTGCTCTGTCAGTGCTTTGAGTTTTTATACAGGCTCAACACCTGCTTCAAGACTGCGTCGAAAATATTCCGGATGGGGCCGAAGCTATGGAACGAGCAGAAGGCATTTGTTATGCCTATACTATCGATCCAGCATATAGTATTTAAAACTGAATATTGGAATGATTACTAAACTTGTTGCTCTATTACTTCTGGCGGTTACCTCTAAAATTTTTGCTCAACCTGATGGCTGTCTTGAACAAAACGCTTCAGATTTACAAAAAGCTGGGGCAACGTGTCATCACATGTCCGTGGAAACTGCAGAGGCATTAGTATGTATAAAAATTGATAGATCTAAAAAAAGAGACAAGACTTTTACTGGGTTACTTCAGGATGGTTTTGAGAAGAGAACGGTATTAAAGTATCTTCCATTTGAAATAAAAGATGAACTTTTTAACTGCATCAATGGGAATGAAAGGGATAATGATTTAGCAAAGAAAATGGGTGAAAATACGCTGGGAAAGATGATATCTTTTAACATTAAAACACATAATGGCAATCACGATTACAAACCTTCAAATTTATGGCAGGAACGATTCATAAAATGTATAAATCAAGGATTACAAAATATTTTTGATAATTTCCCCCCAGAGTTAGGAAATCGTTTGCCAGGAAATAAAACTTTTAGCGATTATTATAAAGGTGTAAAAACGCCAACAACCTGCTTTCAATTCGTGAATTTAATGGAGGTTAATTCACAATCATACCATGACGAACTTTACCTTCAACTTACAGCTCTGGAAAACTCAGACATAAAGGATCATTTCATTACTATTGCAATTTTAAACAATAACAAACTTGTTCATACATTCATTCATATTGGAGATAATGTTTGTATAAGTAAAATAGGAGGTAGTAGTATTTATTTTCATACTGTTGAAGATATATTAAGTCATTACCAAGAGTATTATAAAACCCCTTTGAGTTTAGCGATTGCAAATATAAAAACTTTACAGTAGCCGTATGGTAAATAGTGCCTGCCCGAAAACCCACAAATAATCCGGTTCAGCAGACAACAACCAAAATTTTTTGATTAAAATTCAGTCCACACATTTGTGGGTGCTACTTTTTGGTTGATTTATGATTATTTATAGTGTGTAGAATTCACTTCTATCATTTAAATTTTTGCATTCTTCATCCATGATTACGGGCGACCTCGTTCCATACCTGCTAACTGATTGAATAGAGGAGCAATGTCATGTAACTCTGAGTCCGGGAACACCAGGAAGTTGTTTTTACCGGATAGTAGAATGCCTCTCTTTTGCTCCCTTCCTTTCCTTGACCTCGGTAAGGGCTTTCACTCAGTTGGTATAGCCCAACTTGGTTGCGATGGACAGCGAGGTGGCGCCATCCAAAGTCGTGGCGGCGTTGAGATCTGCCCCGGCGTGGATCAGGATTTACGGGCAATCGGTATTTGATTAAACAATCAGCCCTCTCAAAAGCTCAGAAGATGGAAACTCCTCAAAGCCGTGTTTAAAGGATAACGCAGTCCCCTTCATTTGTTCTCTTCGCTGCCTTGGCCCTGATAAGGGCCTCTGCGCAGTCGTGGTTGTCCATCTCGATTGCGATGGACAGCGGGGTGGCGCCATCCATGGTTCTGGCCGCGTTGCGATCCGCCCCGGCTTCGATCAGGAGTTTTACGCAGCCGGATCTATTTTCCTGGGCAGCGAGGAACAGCGGGGTGGTACCATCCGGCAAGACGGCGTTGAGATCTGCCCCATGTTTGATCAGGAGTTTCACGGAACCTTCACCGCCCCTACAGGCTGCAATGTGTAGCAGCGTGTTGCCATCCCTGCGCCGGCTGTTGAGGTCTGCCCCGTCTTTGATCAAGAGTTCCATGCACTTGACATAGCCTTTCGAAACAGCGAGGAACAGCGGGGTAACGCCATCCGGCATCTTGGGGATGTTGCGATCTGCCCCTTTCTTGAGCAGGAGTTTCACGCAGTCGATTTTGCTCTGCTGGGCAGCAAAGTACAGTGGGGTGGCGCCCATCCGGGTTCGGGCGTTGATATTCGCCCCAGCCTTGAGCAGGCGTTCCACGCAGTGGGTCTTGCCCATCTGGGCAGCCATCATCAGCGCAGTGACCCAGTCCTCAGTCCGAGCGATATTGACGTCCGCCCCGGCCTTGATCAGGCGGTCAACGATCACCGGATCCCCCTCATTGGATGCCAACATTAAGGGAGTATCCTTATGCATGACGGCATTGACATTGACTCCTTCTGCCAGCGCCCCAAAGACCTGTTCCCGATCCCCGTTTACACAGGCATGATAAAACCTCATAGTGGGGAAAAATTTAACCTGGTGAGATTCACCAGTGTTCAAATTCGTCACAGGGAACGGGTCTTGCCGACAATACGAGCACTCGCGGCGATCTATGGCTACGTTAAGAAATAGCTGCGTCATACAGTCCGAATGGTAGCCGTGACCACATTGGGTTCGCAATTCAGTTTTGACGTCCACAGCCGCCACAGCGCGACCATGGAATTTTTCCAAACAAATAGGACATTCATCGTTTATCGACGTTACGTCAGGTCCGGGCCCCTTGGGGAAAGGGGAGTCAGCAATGGCATCCACAAGTAAAACCTCCTTGTTATTTTATTCAATGAGTTATACGAATGAGTTTTAGACACAAAAAAAGTACGATAATTCAGTTTTATGGCTAATAAATTTGCTGTGACTTAATAATCACGATCAAAAACTCAGACGATGGGAACACCTGAAAGCCCTGTTTACTGGATAACACTCCGACTTTCTTTTGTTCCCTTCCTTACATGATCAGCATTAAGAGGTTCTCTTGATCCCTGACTGCTGATATAAAATGGAAGGTATCAAACCTGAGGCTCCGTGCTTGCTAACTGATTGAATAGGGGGGCAGCATCATGTCCAGAACCACTCTGACCATATCACCTGAAATTGCTGCTTACCTTACTGATGCGGGTATGCGTGATCATCCCGTATTGAGTGAGCTGCGAGCACGGATGGCAGACTTTACCGAAGGCTACATGCAGATTTCGCCTGAGCAGGGCGCTTTCATGCAAATGCTGGTGAAGATCAGTGGTGCAAGAAAGGGAATAGAGATCGGCACTTTCACTGGTTACAGTGCTTTGGCGACAGTATTGGCCATGCCAGAAGACGGACACCTGACTTGTCTGGATGTTTCTGAGGAATGGACAAATATTGCCAGAGAGCACTGGCAGAAAGGAGGTGTGTCAGAGAAAATAACCTTGAAAATTCAGCCTGCTCTGGACAGCCTTTCCGAAATGGCAGATCAGGAGGGTTCATTCGACTGGGTGTTCATTGATGCTGACAAAGAAAATTATCTGAACTACTACCAGCGTAGTATTGAGTTACTGAAATCCGGTGGGCTGGTTTTGGTGGACAACGCTCTCTGGGGTGGCACGGTCGTAAATCCTCAGGATGCAGAAGCCAGAGCCATTGATGAATGCAACCGTTTTATTCAACAGGATAACAGGGTAGATATGGTCTTACTGCCCGTGAGCGACGGATTGATGATCGCTCGCAAACGATAACTTTTCAGCGTGATGGCGCTTTGGAGCATGGGGACCAGAATTTTGTAACAGCCTCTTAGGGCGGGGAATACGTCAGGACGTTTTTCTGGCAATTATCAGAAACTCCCGGTTTCCATCACCCCCTTTAATCGGACTGTCAAAATACTGGGTTGTTTTCAGACCCTGCTCTTCGAGACAGTTGCGAATAGACGACTCGACTTCAGGATAAAGGCTTTCATCCCGAACAATGCCGCCTTTGCCAAGGCCGGCTTTTCCCACTTCAAATTGCGGTTTGACCAGGCTGATCAAAAAACCTTCCTTTTTAATCAGGGTGGCCAGCGAAGGAATAATCCTGGTCTGGGAAATAAAAGAAACATCCATCACCGCCAGATCAAACCCGGCTCGACCTGCGGTATGCTCTAACAGCTCCGGGCTCAGTTGGCGGGCATTAATACCTTCCAGACAGACTACCCGCGGTTCCTTTCGCAATTTCTCTGCCAGTTGATCATGTCCTACTTCAATACCGACCACTTTTGCAGCGCCTGACTGCAAGGCACAGTCAGTAAAACCTCCTGTTGACTGGCCTATATCAATTACGGTCATTCCCGAAATATCAAGACCCACTCTCGCCAAAGCACTGGCCAGCTTGAGGCCACCACGGGAAACAAATCGGTCCGACTCATCCAGAGCGACCTTTAGCTCTGCGTCTCCGGTCAATTTCTCGCTGGGTTTCTTTATGGCCTGCCAGTTGCCGGAATGCAACACTTTCACCTTTCCTTCAGCAATAAACTTTTGAGCCTGGGTGCGAGAAGCAGCAAGGGCTTTGTCTACCAGCAGGCGATCTACTCTTTCCATTTTGATAACCGCATTGGGAAATAGGGAGAGTATAAGTACCTGTTAACATGAAATCATATTTTCTTGCTTATTCTGCGCCCACCTTTTAGCGAAACTCGCGAAAATCTCCAACATAGAGCGCCAGATTCTCCATCGTTTTCGCGCAGTGAATAGGGTGGAGTGGGTCGGGTCGCAATATGATTTCTGAACCGGTTAGGGGGGAACCATTCTCTCATTCGAATGTCCATATTTATAGATGCCATCTGACGATGGAAGTCATTCAACCAATGAATAAGGAGTTTCGTATGATTAATCAGCCCCCTATACTGTCGATTTCCCCTGCTGTCTCTGGCACTGCGCCTTCAGCAGTGGATCCTGCTCAAAAGCACGATGATCTGTCCAAGCAGATTGCAGCCCTTCCTGAACCTGAAGTTAGCAAGCACATCCCTTTAACAGAACATAATCTGGATGAGTTTAAAAAGGCGTTGGAAAAGTATTGCGTGACTCCCGCGGAGGCAATGAATCACCCACTGGCATGGATTGTTGGCACCATGGAGGGTTCCGCAACCGCTCTCAGTAAGGCGACTTTGAACCCGATTCCCTTCACCTCATGGCGTCTTCCTCTTCTTCCTTTGGTTTCATTGAAATGTCTGGGCATGAAAAAAACGTTGGCGCTATATACTGCTATTGGCGCAGTCGGAGGCTTTTACGGCAGGGTTAAAGCTGCTTCTGAAATTTATCAAAAGACACCTGAAGATAACCTGAAAGAAAAAATAACAAGCCTTGGGGAGGCGTGTTCCGAGTTGAAGGATCAAATGCTGCACGCGCGGCTTGATCGGTTGAGAGCACAAAATAAGTTGCGTCAACTGGCGCCTATGTTGAGCGTTCGAGATCGTGAAAAGCTAAGTAATGAAATCAAACTTTCGCTGAATAAATGCCTTGAAATGACGATGCCGACAGAAATCCGGTTTTATGAGAAACAACTGGAAAAGCAGGCACCCATCATTCTTGAGCTTAAAGAAAGGATCGGTTTTTTAGAGCAGCAAATGAGCAAAGGCAAGGATGTGAAGCTGGAATTGCTGCGTACAATGTTTGATTTAGATGCCGAGAGCGATGCGTTCGATCGCGTGCAAAAACTACTGGACAATGCAAAGGACACCCCGGTTCAGGATGTGGCTGGGCACGCCGGGAAGCTGGATAAGCTGGCGTCTGCCATGACTGAAGGTTCTATGCTTCCCAAGACACTTGAAGCTCAAAGGCAATTTCTGGAAGCCGATAGCAAACTCAACAAATTGCAGTCTGATTTTATACAAAAACAGAAAGAGTTTATTAACGCTCTTGTCCAAGAGCAGCGGTTTCGTTTGGCTCGGGGTCAGGGAATGACGACGAAGAAGGAAGATAAAGAGGCATCTCGTGCAGCTGCTTCCGGTAGTGCATATAGCCAATCTCAGACCACCGGGGTTAATGATTCAAGTTCAGTATAAACCCTCCCACCACCAAGCTTTCAGGCTTGGTGGTGGTCGTTTATTAATCTTTTTAGCGCCTGCCAGGGAATACCTTCCCGTTTTCGGGCAAGACTGCCTCGAGAGCCATTTTTGACGGCCAGAATCTCTCCGGCAATGGCAATGGCGATCTCTGCGGGTTCTCTGCCTCCCACTGCGTTCAGTCCGACCGGACACCTCATGTGTTCAATCCGGGCGGGGTTGAAGCCCTTGTGCTCAAGGCGTTGACGAAACCTCCGGGCTTTAGTCTCAGATCCTATGACGCCCAGCCAGCCAATGTCTGATCGCTTCAGTGTTTGCTCAGCAATCGCATAATCCAGCTGGTGGTTATGGGTGACGACCAGAACAAAGGCGTTTTCAGGCAGGGCCGCCACTTCTTCATTGGGCTGTTCACTGAGGATACAGGTCACATTCTCAGGCAGAGTCCGGGGGAAAAGCTCTGCCCGATTATCAATCCAGGTGATACGGCAATTCAGGGGTGAAAGAACATGAATGAGTGCTTTGCCAATATGTCCGGCCCCGAACAGAGCGATATGGAAGTTACAGCCTGCTATGGGCTCCAGCATCACGCTGACACTGCCCCCGCAACACTGACCGAGCCGGGGACCCAGTGGGAAGTGTTCCATAACAGGTGCCTGCTGATCTGATGCTATCAGCTCTCTGGCCCGCTCAATCAGCAGAAACTCAAGATGCCCACCACCCACAGTGTCAAAGCTTTTTTCGTCTGTGACCAGCATTTTACTGCCTGATTTTCTGGGCGCAGAACCGGCTGATCCCAGAATGGTCACAAGCACACCCGGCTGGCCGGAACGTTTGAGTTCTGACAGCGCGTCAATCCATTCCATAGACGACCTCCTCTTTGTTCAGAGGTTCTGTTTGAAATCGCTCTTTTATTTCCGAAATGGCTTTCAGCACTCTTTCCGGAGTCGCTGGAACATCAATGTCCGGGCTGACGGTGTAGTCTGAAAGGCTCGACACAGCATCACGTATTGCAGACCACACCGAGATGCCCAGCATCAGCGGAGGTTCGCCGGTCGCTTTGGAATGATAAATCGTATGCTCAGGATTATCCTGCTCAAACAACTCAACATTAAAGATAGCCGGGAGATCTTCAATCGTCGGAATCTTGTAAGTCGCCGGATTGTTACTCAGTAACCTTCCCTGCTCGTCCCAGACTGTCTCTTCACTGGTCATCCAGCCCATACCCTGGATAAAACCGCCCTCAATCTGGCCACGGTCAATGGCGGGGTTCAGTGATCTGCCAACGTCGTGCAATAGGTCAGCTCGTTCCACCCGGTATTCTCCGGTCAGGGTATCCACCACGACTTCGGATACGGAAGCACCGCAGGCGAAATAATAGAAAGGGCGACCCTTGGCGGTTTCTCGGTCGTAGTGAATCTCCGGCGTGCTGTAAAAGCCTGAGCTGGAAAGTGAAATTCGGTTAAAGTAGGCGGCCTGAATCAGTTCAACAAAGGGAATGGTCCGTTCTTTCATGGTGACATGACCATCAGCAAACTCAATATCTTCAGGTTTTTCACGGTAATGTTCAGCCGCGAAAGTTATCAGGCGATCACGGATTTTCTGGCAGGCATCCTGTGCAGCCTTGCCGTTCAGGTCACTGCCGCTGGAGGCCGCTGTCGGAGAGGTATTGGGCACTTTGTCGGTTCGGGTAGAGGTCACCTGCACCTGATCCAGACCGACGCCAAATTCATGGGCAACCACCTGGGCCACTTTAACGTAAAGGCCCTGCCCCATCTCGGTGCCCCCGTGGTTCACCTGAATACTACCGTCGGTATAGATATGGACCAGAGCACCAGCCTGGTTGAGATGTTTGGCCGTAAAAGAGATGCCAAACTTCACTGGGGTCATGGACAGGCCTTTCTTTAGTACCGGGCTGTCTCGGTTGAACGCAGTAATCTCCTGCCTGCGCTTTCGGTATTCAGAGCTCTCTTCCAGTTTTGCCATCAGTTCCGGAAGCACATTATGCTCAAAGGTCTGGTGATAATGAGTGACATTTCTTTCGCCAACGCCGTAAAGGTTATTGAGGCGAACATCCAGTGGGTCCAGACCGGTGGCACGAGCAATGTCGTCCATCGCCCGTTCTATCACCAGCATGCCCTGAGGTCCTCCAAAACCTCTGAATGCGGTGTTGGAAGCCGTGTTGGTTTTGCAACGGTGGCCTGTGACTATGGCATTATCGAGATAGTAAGCATTGTCGGAATGAAACATGGCCCGATCAACGATAGCGTCTGTCAGGTCGGGGGAATAACCGCCATCACCTGCGACCTCTATATCTATCCCCCTGAGAGCGCCGTTGTTGTCAAAGCCTGCCCGGTAACGGTGTCTGAAAGGGTGGCGCTTGCCAGTGGATATCATGTCCTGCGAGCGATCGACCCGAAATTTTACGGGTTGTCCGGTTTTACAGGCCAGAAGTGCTGCGATACAGGCTGGGCCAGCAGCTTGGGTTTCTTTTCCACCAAAGCCTCCCCCCATGCGTCGAACATCAGCTACGACTTTATGCAAAGGAATGCCCAGAACTTCTGCCACCAGTTTTTGTACTTCAGAAGGGTGCTGGCTGGAAGTGTAAACATGGTATTGGTTGTCTTCCAAAGGGACGACGCTGGCAATCTGCCCTTCCAGGTAAAAATGTTCCTGGGCACCGTTGCTCATGGAACCTTCGAGTTGTCTGGGCGCCTCGGCAATCGCACGATGAGCGTCGCCTTTATGCATCACATGCTCAGGTCTGAGAAATGATTCTTCCTGCATGGCCTGATCAATGCCCAGTACCGGCTTTAACACCTTGTATTCGATGTTGGCTTTTCTGGCCGCTTTTTTGGCGGCCAGATGAGACGTAGCCGCTACTGCAAAGACCGGCTGACCGACATAGTCGACCTTGCCATCAGCCAGCAACATATCGCCAGGGTAAACCGGGCCAATATCCTTGTGTCCGGGAATGTCCTCAGCGGTGACGACCATGACCACACCGGGGCTGTTTTTGACCGCTTCAAGATCCATGCTGATGATTTCGGCATGAGCCTGGGCAGACAGTCCAAATCCGGCATGAAGCTGGCCTGCCATTTCGGGTCGATCATCGATATAGGTGGCTCTGCCGCTGACATGCAGGTGAGCACTGTCGTGTTTGGCCGTGTTCGGGGAAGACTGGGCGGTGGTGATGTCCGGTAACTTACGCATGAGCAATGATCCTTGCAGTTTGTCCGGACATTTCCAGAAAGTATCTTTCCAGCAGGTTGCAAGCTGCCTGCAGCCGATAGTCGCTGCTACCCCTGACATCGGACAATGGTGTGAATTCTGAACGAATAGCTTTCTGTGCCGCCAGCAGAGTGGTGGCGCTGGCCTGATTGCCCGTCAGAGCTGTTTCGCAGGCCTTAGCCCGTTTGGGTATTTCTGCCATACCTCCGAATGCGACCCTGGCTCGGGTAATAATTCCGTTGTCGTCCAGTTCCAGATTGATGGCAGCCAGAACGGCGGATATGTCATCGCCATATCGTTTGCTCAGTTTGTAAACCCTGAGTTGGTGGGGATTGAGTGGGATGCGTATGCGGGCAATAAATTCGCTTTCTTCGAGCAGGGTCTTTTTGTAGCCCAGGAAAAAATCTTCCAGAGGAAGGGATCTGTTCCTGTTTCCTGTACGCAGTTCGACCTCTGCATCCAGAGCCAGTAACACAGGAGGTGTGTCGCCAATGGGAGAGGCATTACCGATGTTGCCACCCATTGTGCCCACGTTTCGAATCTGCTGTGAGCCCAGACGCGAAAGCATTGTGGCAAAGTCGGGGAAGTGTTTGGCCAAAAGAGGTTCCAGCTGACGGTAGGTTGCAGCCGATCCAATGATCATTTCCTGATCATTACAGGTGATTTCTTTTAGCTCATGGACCGATGCCAGTGAGACCAGCGAAGGTAAATCCTTCATTTGTTGAGTCACTTCCAGCCCAAGGTCAGTGCCACCGGCCAATATTCTGGCCTGTGGGTGCTTCAGCAAATAGTCAGCCAGCTCTTGCTCGGAATTCGGCATGAACACACCGGTTGCCGTATCATCTAACCGGGCTTTCAGGGCGATGAGTGTCTGAACTGTCTCCTGTTCGCGACGCTTGAAACGGTCAGAGGGTGTCAGGCTGGCAATCTCATCGGCAGCATCGACGATAGGCTGGTAGCCGGTGCAACGGCAAAGGTTTCCACCCAGAGCTTCAGCAACCTCAGGTCTGTTGGCGGGTTTCTCATGATGAAAGGCAAACAGGGACATGATAATTCCGGGCGTGCAGAAACCGCATTGAGAGCCATGATGATCCACCATGGCTTGTTGCACAGGATGCAGTTTTTCCCCTTCAGCAAGATCTTCAACGGTGATCAGCTGCTTGCCGTTGAGTGCTGGTAACAGAGCAATACAGGCGTTAATGGTCTGATAATTCAGACGGTCGTTCTCTGGCTCGGCAATTACCACGGTGCAGGCGCCGCAGTCACCTGAACAGCAGCCCTCCTTGGT
>NZ_JAHHPR010000248.1:0-1157 GCF_024606255.1 Endozoicomonas sp. SESOKO3 | reverse complement strand
AGGATCACTCACCAAGAAATCACCAAGGATTTTTTTCTCTATGCTGGCGTTAATTATTCTGTCGGTAATAAATACTTTATTCATTTGTGCTTTTCAATCTAACGAGTTTATGCGTGATTAGTTTTTTTGTGATAAAAATAAGGATAACTACAACACTGATAGCTATTCCGAGGCGTATTAGCAAAATTGCGACTATATCAGCTCCAAAAATAGCAAAGATCAGCGTTTCTTCAATTAAACCATGAGCCAGCAGCAGGAAAGTTAAAAGATAAAGCCTCTGCTCTTCCTCAACGGACTTTATATCTTTAAGCAGGATACCTGCTCCATATGTGACTCCTAAAAGACAGCCAACGGTCATGCTTGATAGATATGTGTGTTTATCTAATAACGCTTTAAAAAATGCTCGCTTTTTAATTAGGTCAAAAGCCACTACCAGTGTGGCCACCAAAATCGAAATTTTCAGTGTCAGCAAAAGTGCATTAGAAAAAGCCCCCAATACAAGTGCGCCAAATGAAGCATATTCAGCTTTTACTTGACTGCTCCCTACGCTGCCTACCAATTCTTGAGGCGTTAAAAATGATGCCACCCAAGCCCCTAAAATGCCTAAGCACAAACGGGATATCCAATGTATATGGATGGGAAACCCCACTTTTTTCATTACGGCAGACTCCAGGGGAATGGAGTGACATATCGCAATAAATGTGCCTACTATCGTCCATTCATAAGGCGAAAGATCAAGTCCTGAAGCAACTGCTATACCCGCGTAAATATTAAGAAAAAAGCTGGCTGCGAAAGCTACAGCTACGTCGGCTGGCAATTTAAGTAATTGAGTAGCAGGCTCAAAAATGAAACCTACATAGTCGACCACCCCTAGATATTGCAAAACTTCACTCAGCATTGAGAAAGGAATGACCAGTTTTGCAATCATTAGGATTATTCGTTTAGATTCTTTGATACTTTCTTTCATAAATCGTCCCAGCTATACGAAGTTATAGTCAATAATGAGCATGTCTCTCCAGCCTGGCTGATCTTGTAGTGCGGGAAATAGAGGGGAAACGTCATGTTTTACAACTTCATCGTTAATTATTATGCTATCGAGGAACCAGTTTAATTGTTTATGCTCGATCGGAACATTTTTATTGCTGTAAATCCCAGAC
>NZ_JAHHPR010000247.1:0-1314 GCF_024606255.1 Endozoicomonas sp. SESOKO3 | reverse complement strand
CAACAACCCAATACTTCGGCATTCAAGTTGCTGGTGTCTCTCCACGCCTATGGCTATCGGTTTGCGGATAAAGACGCCAGTCGTCAGTTGCAATCGGAATTTGACCGTGCAGGTCGCACACACTTTGAAGAGGTTTATCGCGGTCAGTATCAACATTCCTTGTCGCTATTTGAGGAAAAAGGGACCGTCGTGGGTGGTCGTACACTGGCAGTACGCAATGGTAAGCGAGTTGATTACTATAAGTTCCAGCGACTTGGAGAGTCCATAGCCACCCTGGCGCAAGAAGGCATTATGCATCAATTTATTGCCAGAGTGCTTAATAAACGCTGTAAAAGTCAGCTACCCCGTTTTGGCCAGTACCTCATCCTACTGGAAAAGGATCTTCCCGAAAATATCCGGGATTTCACTGATCGTTTACAACGGATCAACAATGCTAATGGTGAAAAAGCCTACCGGGTCTACCACTTCAAAGCGACAAAAAATTACGGTCAATACGCTCATACTCCTGATGGAAGCAGCACCCCTTATGCGATCGCAGAGCGTGGCTTGTTGAACGCCATTCACGACATTGGCGTACTTAATGGCAACCTTGGCGTTATGCCCACATCAACGATTCCGGCCTTTCACGATACCGGACGTCGTTGGCTGTTCCTTAGCCCATTGTTGGGTAACTCCGATTGTTTTGCCTTGCCATTACCCGGAACCTTTGGAGGCTGGGTTAAAGCCATTGAACGCCCTGATTTTGGTTGGGATGGTTTACGGGATTGGGGCGATGTTGAGTTCTATGGCTCTATGAAAAGCGGCCTCACTGCCAGGGACTCAAAAACGTCGGGTTATACACCCGAGGTTTTACAGCGGTTAAGTTTTGTCAATTCCCTGTGCGAAAACTTGCTGGCAGCCGTGCTGTTAAGGTCACGCTTGCGTCGGGACTCCCCAGATTATCATTATCAAAATAAACAAGCCGTGAAAGAGACAGAAAATTTTATTGAGCAACTACTGAACGAATATCTGTCAGGCCTGTTCGCAAAAGAAAAAGAATGGCCGTCCAGGTCAAGACTGCCAGAATTTATGGGGGTTGACGAAACAACATACCGTTCCTGGCTGACACGCACAGCTGAGGAAATTATGTACTGGACAGCCATACAACCTCACGAGGCCACAGATCATTGTACATTTACTCCTTCTGATGAGTGTTACTCAGAACACATAAAGCAAAATGGAAAACTGGACACCACACTATACCCAAAAGATTTGGAGACTTTCGACATACATAAAAAATTTCCCAAAGACTTCCATAATGTCAATGACCAACTC
>NZ_JAHHPR010000246.1:0-9302 GCF_024606255.1 Endozoicomonas sp. SESOKO3 | reverse complement strand
ATTCGTACACATGTTCGCCGGTAGATGGGTCGATAGAATCAGAACGATCCGTCACTGATTGGCTCGAAGACAGGGGTAATGTACTAACGTTCAAACTTTTGGGGACAACATATACAGCAGTGTTCTCTGGGTTACCGCGCAAACTATCTTCTGGTTTTTGTTTCAGATGACTGGGTACATCATATTGTGGCTCTTTTTTCAGATTCCCGGGTACATCATACTGTGACTCTTTTTTCAGATTCCTGGGTACATCATATAGTGGTTCTTTTTTTAGATTATTGGGTACATCATAAATATTGACCCGCTCAGGTTTTACATGTTCAGCAATTGGTCGTTTGACAATGTTACGTGGCTTTGCTTGAGGGGTCATGCCTCGATCCGGGGAGCGGTTGAGGTCATCCCTGTTTTTTCTTCTCGTTCGAGGGACAGGAATTGGCTTTTCTTTATTGCCCGGTTGCTCTTGCTGCCTGTTTTGAACAAGCTCATCGACCTGAACCATTGGCTGAAGAGGTTGCTTGGGCACTGATTTACCTCTTCTGGAAGCCACTGTCGGCGGCTGCTTCTTAATGCGTTGATTTGACTCAACTTCATTTCCACTCCTCTCCTGTTGGCCGGACCTTCGCAACCCTGGCTCTGGAGTGAAAGCAGAAACAGATCGACCTTCCTGAGGGAGCACCTGAATAAAAATCCTACATTCAGTCTTCATTGCCGCTCTTGACTTAAGCTCTATTGGAGGGTTCGATAGTCGTTGCTTGCCTTTCGACTGTTCAGACTTCAGAGAAGGAAGACCATGGGGGTCTGCTTTTCTGATTTTTCTCAGCATGCCTCCCAGCAGTGCTTTGACAGCACTCTTCCAGCCCCCCTCAACGGGCAGTGGAGTATATAAGGATCCATTACTTCCCTGAGAACCTGAGACATTTGCCATCACACACCATCCATGCATGCATTGATATTCCTATCAGTATAATAGTCCTTCAAGTTCAACGCATTGCGACGACTTTCGAGTCATAGACTCCTGAAAGAGTATATTTCCTGTAGCATTGCTCTGGTCAAAAAAATGGCGGGAGAGAGAAGGAATATCCGGGCGGAGGGGCCCGCCCGATAGGAAGAGCATTCAAATGGAAAAAGAAGAGCCACATCCACAAGTGGCGGTTGCATTGGGATTTTTCACCAGAAATCTGGAACCTTCCAATCCTTCTTCGTAATCTACCTCGGCACCCACAAGATACTGATAACTCAGTGAATCCACGACCATTTCAGCTCCCTTCTTTTTAACCAGGGTATCATCGTCTGCCAGCTGATCGTCAAATTTGAAGCCGTATTGAAAACCTGAACATCCACCACCAGTCACGTAAACACGAAGCCTCAGGCACTTGTTATCTTCATCTTCCATGAGCCGATTGACTTTATTTGCGGCATCATCCGTCAGTAAGATCGGGTCCGGCATTACCGTTTCAACTGCTGCGCTCATTTATCCTCCCGTGCTACCTGATCGCCACAGGCAGCCACGCTGTCTCTATCTACTTTCAGAGCCCTGCTCTATAGCACCTCTGATATGTATAGCTGTAATAATAGGCTGAGCCCATTATCCAAGTAACCCAGTAAAGCAGTCAACTACTCAAGGACTCAACCGCTGTCGGTCAACTCATTTTTTATATCGGCGTCTAGCTCTTCCTGCCAGTCCAGAACGCTGGTAAGGCTCCGCACTGCACCGCTTTTGACCTTGATGCTGACTGTCACTTTCTCGGGCTTAAACCCATCGGGAAGAGTCAAATCGATATAGTCACGATTTTCAGGGAAAGCCTGAAAATAACGGAACTCAAGTGCCTGGGATTTTTCCAGCCCGGCCAGCTCCATCAGGGACAAAGACGCTTTCCTGTTATCTTTCACCCCCCTGACAGAGACATTCAGAGTCCCTTTGAGAAACGGGTTGTCTCTGGCCACCTGGGAAACCACCATTCTGAAGCGATACTGGTTCTTCTCTTCACCCTTTAGCAGATCAAATGCGTAGAGCTTTATACCTTCAGCAGTATCTTCCGGAGCAAGAATACTCTTGTAAAATGCCAGATCCTTACTCAGCAGAGCTTTCTCATCTTCCAGATCCCGAATAACAGTGCGAACACTGTTTGCAGCTTCGCGATCCACCTTACTGGTTCTTTCCAGGATGACCAGTTTCTGCCTGAGCGACTCCTCGACACCCGCCAGGCTTTGCAATTGATTCCTGAGTTCTGAGTTTTCCTGCCTGAGTATGGCTGCCTCGGTATCGGAAAACCGTCCCCCAAGATAATAGGAAAGAGCCGAAGCCAGAACAAAGGCCAGTAGGACAAAAAGCCTGATTTTAAGCTCCCTGCCGGGGTCATGACGCACCACCTTCATACTACCCGGCGGCTTGACGCCCTGAAAAACAGAAAGAGGATCTGGCATCTCACTTATCCTGATAAAAAAGCGGCATAATGAATTTTTCGGGTAAACTTATGCTTTCAGAAATAATCCCAAGAAGCTCCTGACAACCCAATGCATTCAAATTCGCAAGACTATACACAAGCCTACTCACCATCACAAACCGCCACTCCGGCGGCTCAGAATAGTAACACTTCGACTCTTATAGCACGATCAAGGTATGATAGCCCACCGTGACTACTCACTGCCTGAGACAATGATGCTTGATCGATGGACTTCCCTCTGGATCAGATCGCCTCTGAACCTTCTCGCCCGTCCACTAAAAAAAATGGGTGTTCGGGCTGATCAGATCACTCTGACCGGTTTCCTGATCGGATTAACGGCCGTACCCTTGCTGGCATTTGAGTTCTACTTGCCGGCTCTTGCGGTCATTCTTTGTAATCGTCTGATGGATGGGCTGGATGGCGCCCTGGCAAGGATAACACACACCTCGGATGCCGGTGGCTATCTGGATATTACCCTGGATTTCATCTTTTATTCAGCCGTTGTGCTTGGTTTTGCCTTTGCTGATCCTGAAAAAAACGCCCTGATGGCCAGTCTACTGATTTGCACTTTTATGGGAACGGGCTCCAGCTTTCTGGCCTACGCGATTATGGCTCAAAAGAAAGGTCTCTCAGATCCTAACTTCAGCAACAAGTCCTTCTATTACCTGAATGGACTGGCGGAAGGCACAGAAACCATCGCTATTTTTGTGCTCTTCTGTTTGCTCCCTCAGTATTTCCCGATTCTAGCTGCAATTTTTGCTGCAATCTGTATCCTGACGACCACGACAAGAGTCTGGGGGGGTTACCAGACCATCAGGCAGGCAGACGAGCTCGACGTCCACAGTGAAAGACAACCATGGAATTATTGAAGATACTGTTTCTCCTCTTTATTGCGCTGGCCGTGGTGGTCATGGCAACAGAACGGTTTGGCAAACCCATGAGCCGGGAGAAACAGTCAAGACTGTCGAAAATAGCCATCATCCTGATTCTGGTCATGCTGGTGGCCAGAATCATCAAAGAGATCGTCTAAACGCAGAAAGGCAGCGCTAAGCGCTGCCTTTATTATTCACTGCCCAGAGGGAGCGTGAAGAGTAATCAGTCGATTACTTCGATGTTTTCAGCCTGAGGACCTTTAGCGCCCTGGGTCACTTCAAACTTAACACGCTGGCCTTCAACCAGAGTTTTGAAGCCTGTACCAACGATCGCTCTGAAGTGAGCAAACACGTCCGGGCCAGAGTCCTGGCTGATGAAGCCGTAACCTTTGGATTCGTTGAACCACTTAACTGTTCCTGTGGAAGCAGACATAATCAATTCCTGAAATTGAACAAAAATAGGGTGGTCACACAACATGACCGCTTAGCTGAAAGCGTCGCTACTACTTATGATTTATCAGGAAGATCTACAACTATGGAACTTCGAAACGCAAGACATAAATATAAGGCATAACTTAAAGCTAAGCTAATTGTATCTCAATTAACTCCAGAAGCAATGAGTACAACACGATTAAAGATATCGTGAAAATCAGCAGATACAACCCCTGCAACATTGATATAGAGACAATCTGCATGATTATTTCTCATAACCACTACCTTTCTTCATTATTTCCCGTCAGAACCTGCGACTGGAAGACAGCCATCGTCAATTATCCGGCCTCCGTTAACACTCTGTCATACAACTTGCATCGAACATTCTGGTAGAGAATACTGAGGTTTTCAGGGTACCACATAGAAGTAGAGATCATGGAAATAAAAATACGACACCAGGAAGACCGGGACTTTCCTCATATTGCAGAAATGTTTGAATATGAAGACCTGGCAGAAAACACCTCCCAGATCCCCTATAACCACTGCGACCACTGGAAAGAACTGTTCCAGTCCCGAAGCAATGAATCTATTCAACTGGTTGCAGAAGTCAACGGCAAGGTTGCAGGTCATCTCGGTATTCGTATGTTCAGTAAGCCACGTAAAAAACACGTTGTGACTTTCGGCATCAGTGTACATCCTGATTTTCAGGGACAAGGAGTAGGATCAAGGCTGGTTGATGAAATGATTCAGCTCTGTGATAACTGGCTGAATGTTGTTCGTATTGAACTGGGCGTGTTCACAGAGAACAAACAAGCTATTGCCCTGTATAAAAAGTACGGCTTTGAAATTGAAGGGACCTCCCGCTTTGACTGCTTCCGCAGAGGCCAGTACAGCAGCACCTACCAAATGGCCAGAATCAGACCGGACCTACTGGAAAAGCTGCCGTAGTATCATGCTTTCAAAACAGGAATAATCCGTGAATCCAAAACGCTGCCCCCTTTGCCAAAAGGAAAATCATTGCGCCATCAGTGCAGGAAAACCTGCCAAACAGTGCTGGTGTATGAAAGACTTGAAGAAACCCTCAGTCAATACACCAGCTGTTTTAATGCTGATCCCTGAAGCTGACACCTCCTGCTACTGCGAACCCTGTCTTGAAAAAGTCAAGGCATCAGAGCAGGCGCATCAAGGCCCGCTGTTTCCTTCAGCCCGCACATGATATTCATATTCTGGATCGCCTGACCTGCTGCTCCTTTCACCAGATTATCTATAACCGACAGAATCACTACGGTATTACCACCCCGTGGACGATGAACGGAAATACGGCACTGATTGCAGGATTTGACTGAACGGGTCTCCGGATGACTGCCAGCAGGCAAAACATCAACAAAAGGTTCATGACTGAACCTGTTTTCATACATCCCCTGAAGATCAATGGAATGATCATTTACCGAAACATACGACGTTGCATGAATCCCCCTTATCATTGGAACAAGGTGAGGCACAAAAACCAGCTCGCCTTTGAAGCATTGAACTCCCTCCAGAGGCATTCTCCCTAAGCCCTGCCTGATTTCCGGCAGATGTCTGTGACCTGGCACACCGTATGCCTTGAATGACTCAGAAACTTCGCACAACAAACTGGCCACTTTGGCTTCGCGACCAGCGCCACTGACTCCGGACTTGGCATCTATAATGACATTGCCTTCTACCAGGCCGTTTTCCATCAGCGGCAACAGACCCAGTTGCGCAGCAGTCGGATAACAACCCGGATTGGCCACCAGCTGTGCAGATTTAATGGACTCCCGGTTCATTTCTGGCAAACCATAAACCGCCTCTGCCAGCAAATCAGGACAGGCATGATCAATACCGTACCATTGCTTCCAGTCACTGGCACTGGCCAGACGAAAATCAGCGGCCAAATCCACTACCTTCACACCTTTGTCCATCAGCTTAGGCACGGAGTTCATGGCAATTCCGTTGGGTGTTGCAAAGAAAACCAGATCGCAAGCAGCCAGGACATCATCATCAGGCTGTGAATAGGCCAATTCCATCTTGCCTCGCAGCCCTGGATACAGCCCACTGACAGAGTTACCTGCCTCTTTTCTTGAAGTAATCACCGTAACTTCGACGTCGGGATGAACCGCGAGAAGACGCAGCAATTCTGCCCCGGTATAACCGGTACCACCAACAATGCCTGCCTTGATCATGGATACGATGCCCCAAATAGAATACTTATTTAAAAAATAAGAATAATTATTTATACAAAGTCTTTCAAGACTCGCTTCGGAAATATTCTCTCTCAAACGTGGTGCCATTCACCCGGAACTTCAAAAAATATCTGAGAATCCTCTCAGACATCTTATGCCCCTTCAGAACGGCAAATCACTTTAGCAGCCGGGTTTCAGCAAAACAACGCTCAGCACACGGCAAGCAATGTCTACAATGACCATGAGCCCGCTCAGCTGTGCAACTTGATATCGAAACCTGGACTCTTTTCCGCTACTCTCTGTTCGTAACTCTCCGTTCGTCATTAGTACTCAACACTCAAGGATCCTGTGAATGCTCTGGGTTAAAGCCTTTCATATTATTGCGATGGTCTGCTGGTTTGCGGCCCTTTTCTACCTGCCAAGACTCTTTGTTTATCATGCCATGAGCGAAGATCAGGTCAGCAATGAACGATTCAAGATCATGGAGCGTAAGCTGTATCGAGGCATTGCCCTGCCATCCATGGTCGCCACTCTGGTGCTGGGTATCTGGTTACTCCGTTACAACCCGTCCTATTATATGAGCAGTGGCTGGATGCACGCCAAACTGGCACTGGTGGTTCTGCTCATTGGCTATCACCACATGTGTGGCGCGTTCCTAAAAAAATTTGCCAATAATGCCAACACTAAATCAGACAAGTTCTACCGTATTTTTAATGAAGTGCCGGTTCTGTTCCTGATAGGAATTGTCATTCTGGTTGTTGTCCGCCCTTTCTGAAGGTAAACGACTTGCGTTTCCTGAATACCTGCCGATAAGACGCCCTGAGTGGAGACACCCTGAACAGGTGTTTCCCAGAGCTCAGGGGATCGTGTGATGAAGCGCAAAGATTATAAAATTATTTTTGAAGGACAGATTCTGCCTGACTTTTCCGAAGCTGAAGTCAGAAATAATCTGGCTCGACTCTTCAATGCCGATGCCCAGCGCATTGACCGTCTATTTTCAGGCAAACCCTATGCGGTTCGAAAACCTGTCACCAAGAAGGAAGCCCGCAAATACGAAGAAGCCATTAAAAAGGCCGGCGGACAATGTCAGATTATGTCCCTGGATGGCTCGAAAAAATTGCCTCCCACTGAAGAGAACCACTCATCTATCTTTACTGAAACGCCGTTATCAGGAAGCCCCAGACAAAATAGCAATGAGCCATTGCGGCTGTTAAGACGCATCGGACGAAGCCGTTATCTGGCAATGAGCTGGCTGGTGGTGGCTATAGAAGCGATTGCCATTCTGCTTCCTGATTATTTACCGATGCTGATCGGCGCAGCCCTGACCATTCAACAGACTGTGTCAATGGCCCTGGGCATTCACATTCTGGCCATCATGCTCACACTTTATCTGGTCATCACCCGACTTCATGATATGGATCGGAGCGGCTGGCTGTCGCTATTTCTTGTCATTCCCGTCGTCAACATCCTTTTCCTCTTCTGGCTCAGTATTGGCGCAGGCACAAAAGAAAAAAACAACTACGGAGAGCCTCCTCTACCCCCCACCAACCTGACACGTGCACTGGGCATTTATGTTCCCATGTCTTTGATACTTATTGGTGTCGCGGGCGCTTATCTCTATCAGGAACAACTGGTAGCGTGGATTCAGATGTTGCCCGAAGTCACCTCGGAATGGACAGGCCTTGAGTATCGCGGATAAAAGGCTAAATTACCTTTGTATCCCGAGCAGGTTTTTACGATAGGGTTTGCCTCTCTGCGGACAACCGCCCGTCGAGACTGTAAAAATTCAATAGAAGCATTGAAAAACAGCATCTGAATACGCATCTTTACGCAGTCCACTGACTTGCTTCAGTGGTTATAATCCTAACTTTTATAATGTCGTCCGTATTCTGACCGGATGTTCGTCTGGTGAATTGCAAGTTATCTCTATTCACTCCCGGTTTTCGAACATCAAACCAACGGGCCACCATGACGCAAACACTTCAGTATTGCACTCAGCGTGCTTCAGTGCGCAGAGTGCAATACTGTTGGTAAATACCCCTTCAGGAGGTGACCGGAGTCAATCGGTCGACCTCTCATTGCCCGTATCCTGTTAGGTACTTTTTCAATGAGCAAAGATAGCATTCTAGTCATCAACTGCGGCAGCTCATCCCTCAAATTCGCAGTGATCAACCCGACAACGGAAGAAGAGAAAATCAACGGCATCGCTGAACGCCTGGACAGCAGCGAAGCGGTTCTGCGCTGGAAAATCAACGGAGTAAAAGGCTCTCAGGCGCTGGGATTGGCTGCACACGAAGCAGCTCTGGAAGCCCTTATTGGCCTTCTGCGTGAAGAAGGTCTGATTGAAGGCATCTCCGCCATTGGTCACCGTGTTGTTCACGGTGGTGAGAAGTTCTCTCAGTCCTGCCTGGTGACCGATGAAGTTCTGCAAGCCATTGAAGACGGCATAAAGCTGGCCCCTCTGCATAGCCCGGCCAATCTGGCGGGTATTCGTGCTGCTCAGAAAATTTTCCCGGGCATGCCCAATGTTGTTGTTTTTGATACTGCATTCCACCAAACCATGCCAGCAGAGGCTTACCTCTACCCGATCCCATACAATCTTTACAAAGAACACGGTGTTCGTCGCTACGGTTTCCACGGGACCAGCTACCGCTATGTCGGTCAGGCTGCTGCCGATATGCTGGGTCTGGACATCAACGACAGCAATCTGGTAGTGGCTCATCTGGGTAACGGCGCTTCTGCCTGCGCGATCAAGAATGGTAAGTCAATTGATACCACCATGGGCCTGACACCTCTGGAAGGTTTGGTTATGGGCACTCGTTCCGGTGATGTTGATCCTAACCTGTTCAACTTCCTCAATAAAACTCTGGGCTATACCCTTGAGGAAGCCACCGACCTCCTGAATAAGAAGAGCGGCCTGTTGGGTCTGTCTGAAATGGACAGCGACTGTCGTGTTATTGAAGACGCTGCAGCTGAAGGTAATGAGCGTGCCCAACTGACTCTGGATGTTTTCTGCCACGTTCTGGCTGAGAAAGTAGCTGGTTTTGCTGCGGCCATGGGTAAGATTGATGCCCTGGTATTCACCGGCGGTATCGGAGAGAACTCCAGTGTCATTCGCAAGAACGTCATTGAACGTCTGAGCATTTTCGGCTTCGAGGTAGATGAAAAGCTCAATGATGAAACTTTCCGGGGCAAGAGCGGTGTAATTACTCAGGAGGGATCTACGGTTGCAATGGTAGTTACCACCAACGAAGAGCTGATGATTTCCCGTGACACTCAGGCCCTGATCGCCTGATTCAGCCTGGGGTCTGTTTTAAGGCCCCATGTTTGACTTGTTTGCAAACATTTCC
>NZ_JAHHPR010000245.1:0-1969 GCF_024606255.1 Endozoicomonas sp. SESOKO3 | reverse complement strand
ACATTTCCGGAGCTGCATTATGCGTACGTTTTTTCTGGCCCCCACCCGCTATGGAGTCGGCCTGACTTCAGTCTCTCTGGGTCTGGTGCGGGCACTGGACACCCTTGGCCTGAGGGTAAAATTCTTCAAACCTATTGCCCAGCTGCACACGACGGACAAAGGACCTGAGCGTTCTACACGACTGGCTCAGCGTATTATGGACCATGAGCCACCAACACCGATTACCACCCAAAAGGTTGAAAACTTGCTGGGAGACAATAAGGGTGATGAGATTATGGAAGAGATTGTCGCTCTGTTCGACGATGCTTCCGAAGGCGCTGAAGTCGTCGTGGTTGAAGGCCTGGTTCCTACCCGTGACATGCCTTATGCCAACCGCCTTAACAGCGATATGGCCAGAACACTGAACGCCGACATAATTTTGGTTTCAGAACCCGGCAAGGATTCTCTGGAAGATGTTGCAGACAAACTGGAAATTGCCGCCGACAGCTTCGGTGGCATCAAAAACCCCAATGTCATCGGTTATATCCTGAACAAGCTGGACAAAGAGCTGGTTGAACAACTGACTGAAGATCATCAATTCAGACCCTTGCCCGAGTTCTCTCGTAAGAATTTCCTGCCTCTGGGCTACATCAGCTATAACCCTCAACTGAGCTCACATCTTACTCTGGATATTGCCCGCCACCTAGGTTGTGAAGTCATTAACGAAGGTGACATTGCCCAGCGTCGTGTCAATTCCTACACGCTAAGTGCCAGAACTCCCAGCAACATGATTCATCACCTGAAGCCCGGTAATTTGATCATTACTGCCGGCGACCGTGATGACATCGTTCTGGCGACCTCAATGGCAGCCTCCAACGGTGTTCCCTTGCCCGGACTGTTACTCACCAGTGGTATCAGAATGTCCAGCGCTGTCCGGGAACTCTGCACCAAAGCCTTTTCTACAGGCTTGCCGGTCCTGATGACTGAGGATGATTCCTATACGACTGCTACCCGTCTGGACCGCATGAGTGATGAGTTACCTTTGGACGACATGGAACGTATTGAAAAGGTGATGAACACCATTGCCGAGAATCTTAATAACAGTTGGTTCAAGCAGCACTGCGGAAGCCTGACAGAGCGTCGCCTGTCACCTCCAGCATTCCGCTACAGTCTGGTGCAACAGGCAAAAGCCGCACGTAAACGCATCGTTCTGCCAGAGGGCGATGAACCAAGAACCATCCAGGCTGCCATCATCTGTCAGGAGCGTGGCATTGCCGAGTGTATCCTGCTGGGTAACCGTGAAGTCATTGAACAGGTTGCTCGTGATAACGGTTTTGATCTGCCGGAAGGGCTGATTATTATGGACCCCAGGAGTATCAGCCAACGTTACATTGAGCCCATGGTCGAACTGCGCAAGCATAAAGGTCTGAATGCCCCTATGGCAGAAGCTCAGCTGGAAGATACGGTGGTTCTGGGCACCATGATGCTGGCTATGGACGAGGTGGATGGACTGGTTTCCGGCGCCGTCCACACTACTGCCAATACCATCCGCCCGGCTTTTCAGCTGATTAAACCGAAAAAAGACGCCGGAGGACTTGTATCTTCCGTCTTCTTCATGCTGCTGCCCGACCAGGTTCTGGTATACGGCGACTGTGCCGTTAATCCAAACCCTGACGCAGAAGCTCTGGCTAACATTGCCATTCAGAGTGCCGACTCTGCCAAGGCCTTTGGTATTGAGCCACGCATCGCGATGATCAGCTACTCCACAGGCTCTTCAGGTATCGGCGCAGACGTTGAACGTGTTCGCAATGCCACCCAGCTGGTACGCGAGAAGCGCCCGGATCTGGTCGTTGATGGCCCGTTACAATATGACGCAGCGTCTGTAGAATCTGTTGCCAAGAGCAAGGCGCCCTATTCAGACGTTGCTGGTCGTGCAACTGTCTTCGTGTTTCCTGATCTCAATACAGGTAATACCACGTACAAGGCTGTG
>NZ_JAHHPR010000244.1:0-2770 GCF_024606255.1 Endozoicomonas sp. SESOKO3 | reverse complement strand
ATTGAATGAAGCTCGTCCTTCCCTACCGGCATTTGATAAAACTGAACATCGTCGGCTAACCGACAGATCTTGCCATTGCTCTCAAAACACTTTTGCGCCAGCATCAGTCGAATCGCCTGTTCAAAGGCCAGATCCTGCCAGTTGGCTCCTTTCAGAATCACCCGTTGTCCGGCCCTTAATGACTCGAGCCTGCCGGGGATATGCTGGATTCGCCCCTGCTTATCCACTCCGGGGCCGCCCAGCAGCAATTGTCGCCAGTTACTGTGCAAGTGGCAGTCAATAACAACGGTATTGTCATCATCCGTAGCACTCCCGGTAGCACTGGCGGCACTGGGGAGTTCAGCCAATACCCGGGGAACCTTGTTGATGTCCATCAATGGGTCATCGCCGGTCTGTGGGTCGAACTGCCAGGTATTTCCGGGTCGATTAATTCGGCGCCAGAAATCAGCACCCGGCGCGTCGTCACTCCGGTCAACGGATGTCAACTGTGCCGGGTTTGCCAAAACCAGCAGCGTGACATGCTCACCCAGGGGACGTTTCTTCTGGCTGACTTTGTCGTACAGAGAGGGGTTGTTCGGGTCCAGTAGATCGTTAAATTTTGGCAGCTCCTCACTGGTGAGCTTGCGTATATCCATCACCAGAGTGAGTGGCTGTGGCCCTTCAAACAGCTTGCCTGAACGCAGAACATGGCACCCCTCTTCAGAAATGCTCAACCGGCTGACCAGATTAGCCTGTGAGAGGTCATCGGGGTGGGAAATAAGGGTGACATCCCGGTGTCCATCGCCGGTCTGGGCCACTAAAAGCCGTCGAATTTCATCATCACTAGCGACAAAACGAAAATCAAAGGAACAAGAAGCCATGCGGAGCGAGGAATTTCCTGAGGATACCGTTCTCTCCTTGTCAGGCAACGTCATCGGACGTGTTGATCTATTGATTTCGGGAGTCACGTCAGAGCAGGTTATAACATTCTTTTTTGACGATAACTCCAGTTTCGCTACCGTGGCTGATACGCCAGTGTCAGGAACGGGTTTCTTTACTTCTCTGTCAATCCGACCATCCATTGTCAACTTCTCTCCTGTCATCTGAAGAACTGCATTGAAAGTGCTTGATTATATGACCTTCAGACAGGATGAAAGTTTCATTTGGATTGATACCCGTAGCCGTTGAAAGAATCACGCAAAAAACGACTCATAAAGCGAATTCAAATTCACGCTGTTCAAAAACTCTTCGGCAATTTTTGTCAGCTCAGCGGATTTGAGCACCAGAGCATTAGTGGCGTTGTGTGCCTGTCTTAAGTAAGCACCATTAACGCATTCCTGAAACCAGGAAGGGCTATCAATTAAATACATCATGTCATACAGCTGTTCCGGTGAGGATGGGTGACGAGCCCCAAAGTTGTTAGTGAAGTAATAGCCAGTAGTCCTGATGTTAGCGTCGGCCCAACAATACGTTAAGCAACCGCCTTTCGAATGCGTCACTTCATACAGGTAATGACAGAAGGCCCGCTGAAGCGCTTGCTCGTATCTGTCTATTAAAGCATTTAAAAGCTGAAGATCCTGCTCTGACGCCCGAAAGGACTTTTCCAATAAATCCTTCAAAAACAGGTCATAATCAGCATTTATTTGCAACAGAGCATCGACCTTTTTATTAATCACTGTGGTGTCCCAGGAAACTTGCCCAAGGATAATGACCGGACGGTGGCTTGCCTTGCCCGAGACTAACTTCGGAAACGCAGGGTGGTGTGCCAGCATTCGTTCTATATTCGGAATGCCCTCAGGATCGAACGTCCAGGTGTTCTGTAAAGATCGATTGACAATTTTATCTTCAAAGAATTGCGAAAACCCATCATGACAATGAGTGACGAGTATGGAACTACCTTTAGTCTTTTGGAAGTTTCTACTAGCCAACTTCCATACACAATTATTTTTTTCCCTGGAAAATAATTTCGTATAACAGTTTTTCAGGCAATCAGCGGCTTTAACCTTCAGTTCACAGACCCCTTCCAGGCGCACCAATAGCTGATGAAGTTTATCGAATCCCATCATTTGGCACTGATAGTTCTGCACTGGATCCAGCCAACCCAATTCCATGGCATTAAGGGCAAAGCGGATAACCGAAGGCTTGGCCAAGTCAATGTCTTGCAGTATGTCCACCGTTGAAAGCAGCCACTTGTCAGCGTTTGCTTCGGCCTGATCATTTATTTTTGAACGGAGTGACTTGAGTAGTTTAATGACCTGATATTCATCACCGTCGGACAATATTTGATTTACTGCCAGCGACATCTGTTCAAAATCTATCTTGAGGTCGGTCAATGCTTTTGTTCCCAATGCCTCTATGATTGAGGTTCCCATGTGAAAACTGGTTAAATTGTTTTCCTTCCAAAGGTTCCTGACCATTTCGGAAATACTTAGATTCGTCTCTGGTAATGCACTGTTTTTCTCAAGGGTTTTGTTCAGTTCCTCCAGGCTCATGCCACAGGCTTTAGCCAGAGTTTGCTGCTCTGCCAAGTCAGCCCCTTTCAGAAGAGCCTTCAGGAGAGCCTTAATCTTCTTGGAGTCACTGCTGGAACCAGCGACCTTTCTGGTGGGCCGGAAATTAGATGTGATTTTTGTTTTCTCTATAGGCGCCCCACCTAAATCCACTGATTTCCAGGTTTGGCCTCCATCCGGGGAATACTCGGCAAAGCTGTGGATAGCGTTGCCAATTTCTCGAGAGGGAATCCCAAAATAACGACAAAAAGCAATAAAAACAGGCACACGATGACGACAGC
>NZ_JAHHPR010000243.1:0-1689 GCF_024606255.1 Endozoicomonas sp. SESOKO3 | reverse complement strand
GACGGCGTAGATAAGTCTACATAATTACAGATTATGTTAGATTTTTAGTAGCGGCCAGAAAGCAACCTGAACCATTAATTTTTTTTCAGCACCTGCCAGTGGATTGTCCTATTCTCACTGAGTTTGTCAGGACATAGGGTTGGCGGATGCTTCTCTTTTGCGGTTTACGGTCTGTGTTTTTGAATCTGATGCTGGTGACTTCCTGTTGGGGCAGTGTTGAGTCACTGGAGCGGAAAGTTCTCATAGATGTCCAGTACGACATTAACAGTCTCTATTTTGGTTATGTATTTGCCGAAGAATATAACAGGCTGTTTAAAGCCATAATGGTTTCAGTGCGTCAAGTCTATGACCGCTATGAGCAGGAACATTGGCCAGAAGGCCATTTTGCTCCAGACAATCAGACAGAAGCCCGACAGCTGCTGCTCACCAGACTTTTTCAGGAGGCCACCCGCCACACTATAGCGAACGTCACGGGTGGCTATGTTGTGGATGAGACTCACCCGGGCCGTCCCATGTTTCACCTCCTGCAGGCATTCAGTAATGCTCCGGCCATGGAAGAATCCCGGGATGTTAATCAGTGGTATCAAACCCAGCCGGTGTTGCTTCAGGGGGTTTTGGCTGAAGATCGTCGGGACTCCATGGAAAGCCTGATTGAGGAAGCTGTACTGAACAGTTTCAGAGCATTTCCGTCCAACCCACTTTCCCCGAAAGAGTTAGCCCGACAACTCGGTTTTATTCTGGTAGAAATGCAGGAGCTTTTTCTCCGTGGCAAGGGGCTCCGGTCTCTTGGCTACAAGGTCGAGCAGCAAAAACAGAACCCGGAGATTGCCAATGACCCTGCATTTATTCTTTATCTTTCCTTTTTGACTGAACGGTTTAATAGCCATGACACCCTCTGGCATACAGAGAGTCAGGAGAGCAAGTGGCGTCAGCAACCGGAAGACCTCTCGGCCCTGTTTATGGAAGCTGCCCATCGTGAAAATTATGGTATTGAATGGTATCAGCAGGTTCGCAGAATTCTGGATGGAGAAAAACCGGTCAGTGAAAAGCTGTTCAGGCAACACTTCTCGAGGGAAGATGAACTGGAAAGCTGGATCAAAACCGGGCTCAGCGTTCCGGTTGTCACGGTGATCAGCACCATGGTGGTGTATGTCAGGATTCTTTTATATGTATATGAAATGTTTTCGCCAAGGTTAAGAAGGGCTTTGTTAAATCGATTCATGTCAGCAAACCATTCATCGCTTTTTCAGCACCTGCCAGTGGGTTGTCCAATGCTGCCTGAATTTTTCAGGATATAGGGTTTGCCGATGGTTGTGTTTCGCAGTTTATTGTCCGTTTTTGTCAGCTTGATGCTGATAACGTGCTGCTGGGGCAGTGTTGAGTCACCCGAGCAAAAAGCGGTCAGGCTTGTCCGGATCCATCTCAACGATCTCTATTTGGATTATGTCTTTGCCGAAGAGAATGGGAGTCTGTTAAAAGCCATCATGGTTTCATTGAGGCAACTCTATGACCGCTACGAGCTGGATCAGTGGCTGGAAAATGACTCTGGATCAGGCAATCATACAGAAGCCCGACAGCAGCTACTCACCAGAGTCGTCCAGCAGGCTACCCGCCACACCATTGCGAAAGTCATAGGTAACGATGAGGCAGATGACAGTTACCAGGATTGTTCTATGTTTCATCTCCTGC
>NZ_JAHHPR010000242.1:0-1328 GCF_024606255.1 Endozoicomonas sp. SESOKO3 | reverse complement strand
CAAACCCTTCTCTGTCACTCTGCTTGGCAATGGTTACGTTATTTCCGGTCTCGAACTTTCAACGTCAGCAGGTAACACTCCCTCGGGCTTGTTCGGGTCATTGCACAACAGCACCATCCAACAAATCCTGTTTAAACAACCAAAAGTGACCAGTACCGGAAATACGAGCCCCACAGGTGTGCTTGTGGGAGTGTTGAAAGGCAGCAGGGTTGAAGAGGTGGTCAATTCTGCCGGAGCTATTCAAACAGGCGGTTTTCACAGTCATGCAGGAGGTATAGCGGGCAGTATTTCTGATAGCGTCATTCGCGATAGTGTGAACACCGGCACCGTTTCCACAACCGGGAGTGCCAGTACCGGCGGTATCGCTGGGGTGGTGGATCAGGGGTCTTCTGTATCAAACAACCTGAATATTGGAAGAATAACTCCCAGAAACAAACAAAAATCACCTACCGGTGGTATTGTCGGAGGGCTGAAAAGCAATAGCGTTGCCAACAACAATGTGAATGCCGGAGAGATTAATGTTGGCAATAACGGAGATTCCGGAGGGATTGCAGGAATAGCAACAGCAGCCAGGGTTTTACATAACCTGAACACCGGAAAAATTGCCACCTATTATGTGGATGGCGCTGACTTGTGGGAAGGTGGAAGCATTGGCGGAATAACAGGGGAGGCTACCAGCCAAACCCTGATTAGCAAAAACCTCAATACAGGTAGCATTTCTGGGAAGTACCGCTCCCAAGTGGGTGGAATAACCGGGCAAACAGTCAGCGCTCCTATTGTTCAAAATGTGAACGCCGGATCTGTCACTACGGATGGTGGTTTTGCATACACTGGAGGTATCGCCGGAGAAGCCAGACGTGTAGTCATCCGTGACAACCTTAATGCTGGAGCAATTATAGGGAAAGGTTATCGTAGTCCAGTCGGTGGTATTTCAGCAGCCGCCCGCAGTGCTGAGGTTTACAATAATGTTAATACGGGCTCCGTTAATGCGACCGAGCTAGTAAGAGTAAGCGGCGTAGTTGCATACCCTTACTGGAGAGGCCTCATTGCGTATAATATAGACACTTTCACAAAGTATCACTGGTTTTCCACTTCCAATTCCACTTCCACTTTCAATAGGTATGGATACAATTCCGGTGTCGTACGGCTATCAAAAAGTGCTCTCAAATCAGGCTTAAACGGTTTGAACAGCACGCTCTGGAATGCCGGTGATGCAACACAGCTGCCGATGCTCAAAGGCGTTAACACCCCCTACCGTGACCTTGTCCGAATTAATGGCACCCAACAGGCAAATAACCAGTTTCCCATCGTCCTGAATGAGTTTGCCG
>NZ_JAHHPR010000023.1:0-1412 GCF_024606255.1 Endozoicomonas sp. SESOKO3 | reverse complement strand
CTGCAACCGGTTTTTCCATTGCATTAATAATATAAGGCTTCACAGACTCCAGTTTTTTGATGAAGTCTTCTGCATCCACCACCAGGTCACGCTCAATCGGGAAGTTGGCCAGTGGCTCTACCTTGATGGTGCTTTTGTAATCCCTCAGGAAGGTCTCACAGCCCAGCTTGGGCGTGCCATTAATGACCATGCCGCAGCTTCCGCAAACAGCCATCCGGCAAGACCAGCGATAGGCCAGAGAAGAGTCCAGTTCGTCCTTGATGTACTCAAGGGCATCCAGCACAGACCACTCTTCAAGAAAAGGAACCTCAAATCTACCGTAGCCGGGCTTCTCATCGCTTTCCGGGTTGTACCTCAGAATTTCGATGTTGATTGTCTTTTTACTCATTTACAGCCCTCCCGTCACTTTGCATCCGGCACCGCAGCACCCTTCTCAGCCGCTGCACCGTAAACACGCTCTTCTGGCTGATAACGAGTAATATTGACATCCTGATAGTCCAAACGGGGAGCTGAGTCACCGTTATAATATGCCAGAGTATGTTTCAGGAAGTTCTCGTCGTCACGATTGTCAAAACCATCAATTCGCTGATGAGCACCACGGGATTCCCTTCGATTCAGCGCTCCTACTGCAATGGTTTCAGCAACAGCCAGGGAGCTTTGCAGTTCAAAAGCCTGCAAGAGTTCAGTGTTAAAAACCTTGCTGCGGTCTTCAACCTGTAAATTACGAAAGCGCTCACGAAGCTCTGCAATCTTATCGACCCCTTCCTGCATCTCTTCGCCAATTCGGAAGATACCAAAGCAACGCTCCATAGTTTTCACCATCTCTTGACGAATGTGAGAAGCTTTTTCAGTGCCCTTCGCATTGCGCAGATTTTCGATGCTGGAGAGATGCATTTTCGCCTGATCCAACAGCTTTTTCTCATCAGGCATCACAGCCTGCTGAGCAAACCCGGCCGCTTTATCACCGGCCATTGCACCGAATACCACCGTTTCCGCCAGGGAATTTGAGCCCAAACGATTAGCACCGTGCATGCCAATGCTGGCGCATTCACCGGCAGCGTAGAGGCCTGGAATATCGGCCGCACAGTTGATATCGGTACGGATCCCCCCCATGGTGTAGTGAACCGCAGGACGAACCGGAACAGCCTGATGAACAGGATCAACACCTACATAGTTTTTAGCCAGTGAGCAGATCAGGGGCAGGCGCTCCATCAATTTCTTTTCACCCAGATGGCGAAGATCCAGCAGCACAGCATCACCAAGAGGAGTTTCAATGGTGTTGCCCTTACGCTGCTCATTCCAGAAAGCCTGGGAGAGCTTGTCACGCGGGCCCAGTTCCATGTATTTGTTCCTTGGCTGGCCCACCGGTGGTTCTGGTCGTGTATTCCGCTTCAATACCAATGGCGCCATTG
>NZ_JAHHPR010000241.1:0-1227 GCF_024606255.1 Endozoicomonas sp. SESOKO3 | reverse complement strand
CGGTTGGGTGTTGGTCACTAATGGTCTCAAACAGTTCGTCCAGTACGGCTTTCATACCTTCTGAGCAGCGGGTGTCTGAACGGGTTGATTGTTCTGAACAGGCTTCTCTGAAAGGTATTATTCTGTCCGGCTCTCTCGGTTCTACGACATAGGCACATTGAATACTCCGGATGTCCCCGGCCCTGCGAAGAGTCAGTGTATGAAGCCCGGTGTATACGTCCCTGGTCAGGATAAATGGCAAATCGGGTTTAATACTCAAGGCCACGATGTAGTCGTCAGGCGTCAGGCTGGGCAAGGCATATTGACCATTGTGCGATGACATGCACAGAGTCGCCAGCGTTCCGCTGGCTAAAGTCATTTCCCGGGCATGTTCTGGTAATGGGTCCGGGATCAGTACATCGTACCCCTGAATGTGTTGATCAGCCATCTCGGTCAGCTTGATTTCACCCTCAGCAGTCACATCAATATCCTTTGCCCTCCAACGATACATTGCGGAAGGAAAGTCTTGCGTATTAAAAACTTTATAATCCTTCACATCTGGTATCGCCCGATGCTCAAAGTTCGTTCTCCGGTCTAATGTATTACGCTCTTTCCCGTGAACCATTGGGATGTATTGTTCAGAACCCTCAACCCAATGGTTCTGCACATCACTTATCTGATGCCAGAACGCAGGCCACAATCGAACCGCATTGGAGTTCCATGCGCTTATCCGCTGATCAACCTCCCGAAGATAAGGTTGGGAAGGCGATAATTCCAGCGTTTGTTTTTCTTCTTCCGTCAGAGGAAACACGCAATTGGCGTCCACGCCAGTCTGACCATACTCACGATCAAACCAGCTTTGCTGCCAGTATCGATAAAGTGCCCGGGTGAGCGTATCGTCGGACGGGTCCGGCTTCAGGGAAAGACCGGACGCCTGCCACCTGGCCTGAGCAACCCTACTGATTATTTCCGTTCTGGCTTTCTCTCCATCCGGATCAGCCTTAATACGAATTTCATGGCGTTTTTCATCGATACTGTTGAGATGACTGCGTCGTATTAACCAGGGACGATCAGTGCGCGTTACCGTTTGGTTGAACCACTCGCACAATTCATAATCAAGCTCACCCTCACTCATGTTAAGAGCCATGTTAAGAGCCGGTGACTCTGGCAGTTCCTCCAGCAACAGGTTGGCGGCCATCAGATAAAGCCGGTAGTGCTGATTGAGGCATTGATGAAGTCCTTCTTCGG
>NZ_JAHHPR010000240.1:0-2170 GCF_024606255.1 Endozoicomonas sp. SESOKO3 | reverse complement strand
CGTATCGCAATCCCCCGGGAAACCATGTAGGTCAATCTATCAGGTGTTATCATGCGAGACTTCCGTGTACCCAAGAATATGCATGTCAGCATTGTCGATCCCATTGAAGGTTGGGAGTTTGGTTGTCTGACAATATGGGCCAAGGTGAACCCGGACTACGTACTCCATGTATGGGCTCCCGAACGTTTGGCATACAAAAAAATACTATATTCGCTGCTGATGTCCGAGATAAACAAAAATGCTATTGAGAAAGATTCTCCAGATGATGATATAGCGAAGTTGAAAGATCGCACCTGGAAAATAATTGATGATTTTATGGGTAAAAGCCCAAACGTAGAACAATTGAATATAATGAGTTCCAGTTTTTCAGATAATGTAAAGCAGTCGTTTGCCATACAATGGGATAAAACCAGTGAATTGTTAAATAAAATTGAAACATCCATTGTCGATGCTGTCGTTCATAGAGACGAGATTGATTTCAAACCAATAGAGATTCAATATATTAAATACAGCTTAGGCTTTACTGACTCTTTAATAACCGAAAGATTTATAGGAATTTATCATGCTTTCAATTTTGGAGGGGCATATATTGATAAAGGACTACTACCCGAAATGGAGAGCAAGGCCTTTCTAAAAAGGAGTAGTTCGGGCGAGTCTATATCAGAAATAGGAGTAAGTGATGAAAACAAAAAACGTCTCGAAAGAGCTAAGATACGTGCTCTTTTTGAAAAAATGTTTTCAGATGGAATGATTCCAGATCCCAGCCCTTATTTTGAGACATACGATACAAACCTGCCAGAAGAACAAACCAGTCAGATTAAAGATATCGTAAAAAAAACCAGTATTGGTGATCTATTCCAAAGACTAGGGGAATATCAACTAACACATCATACCCGCAATACATTAATGTTCGGAATGAAAATAAATTCATTAGGTAATTTTGTAGACAGTACTCTTGATCATGCAAACCAGCCATTTATCCTACTAACTCTCAAAAGAAACCCTCTGATCAAAATATCACTTGATGAAATCACATTTCTTCATGATGCTGTAGAAGGCTTAAAAAAATCTGCAATAAGTGAGGAAGAACTCATACCAAAGATAAAGGAGAAACTACGTCAATTCTATCAAATAAATAAAACGGATGTCTCCAGCAGTAACATTAATGAAGTTGCAATGATGTCAGCAAAGTTTTCATATCATAACGAGGAGACTGACCAGCGGATTATCAATAAAATAGGTTATAACGCTTTTGAAAGATTGAAAAATACCCAATTAAAAAGAAAATATAAAATCATTCCATTTGTTAAATTCTCAGCAAACAATCCCTTCTACAACAGAAGATCTTATGTTCTTAGTTTCAACCCTTCACTAATAGTGCGTGAGAGACCATACGACAAATTAATAATAATTAATCTATTTGACAGTCTGTACGATAAAGAAAGATCTTTAACAGAGTCTATTAATCTTTATCATGAGTACAGAACTGAAAAAAGCGTTTTGTACAATGTTGTTGAAATTAATATGCCGCAAGGAAAAACACTTAAACTCGAAATAGTAAAAGGAATACCGTTCACAAACATTGGTGAAGACACTAAAGTCATCATTACCGGAGAGGTTTATTTCTCTGATATCAGACGCGCTACTCGTTTTTTTTCCGACACTCAGAACTTAATAAAAAAGCTAACATTGGTTTTAAGTATGGCAATTCCCAGCAATACCACCGTACAAACCATAGCATTCTCTTTTGATAACTCTGCACAAGGCATTTTTGGTTCTTCGGGTGTACTGGGTGTACTGAATGTTAACCATAAAGGTTATGCTGTACCTGAAGTTTTGAGGGAGTTGGCCAAAAAAGGTATCTTTGCAAATGCTGCCGTTGCAGTTCGCACGCCTCATTCAGCCGATGATCCTGACATACCATCAACCTCCAGCAATGCGCCCTACCCTGAACCAAACCGTGTTGTTTTTACCCTGCTGCCTGACGGGACCACTGTTGAATACAGAACGAGGTTCGGGTTAGCCTCCCTTGAGCCTAAAAATGTATTTACCCATGCCTTACCTGAAAGTCATCACAGCGATAACGGGACTGAAGGTCAATCTAACGATGCCAGCTCCGAAGACGATCCGATCAAAGCCATATTACAAGAGAAGATTGCCGGTAGCGGAT
>NZ_JAHHPR010000239.1:0-4634 GCF_024606255.1 Endozoicomonas sp. SESOKO3 | reverse complement strand
TGCTCAAGTTCAATCTTGCTGATCAGACCTTCACGCAGCAGAGCGATGATCCTGTCACCATTGGCAGAATGTTTGGCAAAGTATTCCGAGAAGCTTTTCAGGTCCCTTTGTTCATGATCGACGTAGTGAATAGCTGCTTTGCCCATACCGTGGATTTCATTGTCGTAATGTTGTGGCCCGGTTTTAATCTCACTTTCCAGACGGGCCAGCTCCTGAATCATTTGCCGGATCTTGCCGCCAGTGCCATCATCACCGCCCGGTTGTACCTGTTTTTTTCTCAGGGCATCAAGCCGGTCATCATAGGTGTCAGTAGAGTCTGGTTTAAGAACCACGGCTTCTTCAGTGGCTTCAAGAAGCGCGTCATGATTCGCCAGTGTTTCTTTTACAGCTTCAACCTGAGGCTGCTCTGTTGAGGAATCTTTTGTGGTAAGCGTTGTTGCGGCGATGGATATCGCGGCAACCGGTGTTGAGGCAATGGATGTTGGGGCAATAGATGTTGGGGCAATAGATGTTGGGGCAATAGATGTTGGGGCAATGGACGTTAGGGCAACCGGTGTTGAGGCAATGGATGTTGGGGCAATGGATGTTAGGGCAACCGGTGTTGAGGTAAGCGGTGTTACAGTTTCCGGTTGCTTGATTTCATAAACTTTCTCTATGATGAGTCTGGCTTGTTTTTCTGATGGCTGGGTATCATCCCGATTATCAATTTCAAGCGCTGCTGCCCCTTGTCTGCTTGCTAGTGCTTCATGAGCTCCTTTTCTCTGCATTGGAATTCGATCGATTTCGTCCTGGACAGGATGTAACCATTTTCTCCGTTTTGCCAAATCTTGTTGATTCTGAAAATCTTGTCGAAAGACCTCAAAGAACTGCTGCTTAATGCACTTCTGCAGGTGCTGATGGCGGGCTTCAAGATCATCCTTGTTTTCCGGAATAAGGCTGAGCTTACCTTCAAAAAAAGCCAGTCTTTCCCGAGCTTCCTCATCGGATAGTTCTTCGTTTGGTTGCAGCGGCTGTGGAATGAACGGAAGGGCAGCCATATCATTTTCATTGATCAAAGTAATACTGCGCTTGCCTCCGGTAGTCGCCGGTTTTGCTTTTACTGCTTCTTCATCAAGCTGTTCTGTTGCGGGCAGCAATTGTTTGATTTTATGAATTTCCTGTCGGATGAGTCTGGCTTGTTCCCCGGGTGGTTGGGTATCATCCCAATCATTAATCTCAAGCTCTGCTGCCAGTTGAGCGTTTCGAGCTTTAGTGGCATCTGCTCTGGCATCACGAACTTGTTGTACCAGCTTTGGAATTTGTTCGATTTTCTGCTGAAGTATCTGTGACTGGTTTTGCAGTTCTTCCTTCTCCTTACGAACTTGTAGAAGCTCATCTTTAATTTGTTGCTTGAGTTGAAGTGCTCTGAGCTTTTCTTTTTCACTGGCAGTAGCTTTCTCCGTCGTCAACACTATCTCGTTTCTAAGCTGGTTGATTCGTGTTGCTTGCCGTTTGAGGTGTTGCTTTATGGCCTGATGACGCACTTTCGGGTCTTTTTTATTGTCCGGGACCAGACCGAGCAGAATTTCAATGTCAGCCAGGTAATTATGAATAACCGTATCAGTGAGTTCTTTCTTGTGTGGCAGGTGAGGTTGAACGGTCTTAAAGCGGGCATCCAGGTCGTTTTCATGGGCCGGAGTAATTCCGGACGGGCCTTCAATCGCAGGCAGCTTTACTGCCCCCGGAGCGTTTTGAACTCTTGTAGCAACTGGCCGGGAATTACGAACTGGTTGTTTCGGCACGGGAGTTCGTTTGACTTCATGATGACGTTTTGATGACCCATTTTTCTGTTCTTCCTTTTTTTGTTGATTCTGAACAGGTGGTTGAACGACCTCATCTGCCTGCTGCTGAAGGTGCAGCTGAATGACCCTGTGCAGGGCTTGCTGAAGCGTTCGGTGTTTTTCTTTGTCACTGGCAATGACTCTCTTTAACTGGTTGTTAAGGACGGTGTCTCCGCCCTCTTCTCCCTCTGGCTTTGACTGCTCGTTTTCCATCTCAATCAGCTGTCTGAGAACGTCGCCGAGGATTTTGGAAGTAAACCTTTCGTCGTCCCCAAGAGCGTTAGCCTGCGCCAGGTTGATGCCGCTGACAACAGATACCGTATTCTCAATATCCCAAACAAAGAACCGGTTATTCAGAAGATTGGTAAGTGTAGGTTTGAAACTGAAGTTTTTTACGAGTTGATGATGCATCAGGGTTGGCGTGACGACCGATGAAGCGACTCTAATGTGTCTTATTGTGAATTCAAATTCATCTGCCTGATCTGGAGCAGCACTTGCCAATGCCTGCTTGAGAGATTCATAGTACATAAGCGTAATCAGTTTATCTATGCCATATTGGGCATCGTGCTTTGCAGCGATCTCCTCGAGTAATGCCATCTGTTTGCTTCGAATGACGTAATGGTAGCCTTTGACCTTGTCTTTTTTTACCTGTGTTGCTACCGGAGGTTTAGGGTTATTGACATCGTCTTCTTCCCAGAGCTTATAGAAACCTTCAACAAAAGCGAGATCGGCCGGATTCTGTTTCTGACCACGGAAAACAATAATATCCCCCGGAGCCTCAGTCACTTCCAGTTTTGGATAACCCGCCGGCACAGGATAAGACTGGCTCTCATCCTCAACGTGTACAACGTAGCCGACGGGTTTATTGTATGACAACAGATCATTCAGGGCTCTCTGTTGTAAATCTTTCCCCAGAATATGAACCTGAGTGTAGGCGGACGTCGCTGCTGCAAAAAGAGCTTCATCATTAACAAAGAGCGATTGACCGAGGCGATGCAGTTGAGGAGGCTGAACGCTGGCAGCGATAAGACGCATGAAGGTGCGCCCATTCACTTTAACTTTGTCTACTTTGAGGGTGGCAAGGGCAACATAGTGATCAACTTCGCCAAGGTTTCCTGCTTTTTCACTCGCACCTTTTAGCACACCGACCAGATGCTCAGGGCACGCAATTTCTGTAAATGGCTCTAATGTTTGGGTGTCGCCTAGTTGAGCGCGAACTGCCCCAATGGAATCTTGTTGGGTCATTCTGAATCTGACTTCAATGAGCAGATTCTTTTCTGCCAGATTATGGGTGAATCTGAAGACCCCCTCATTACCAATCTTGAGGACTTTGGTGTATTTCTGAGCAATGTCATTGTCATCTGTTTCAAACAGATCAACAGTGGAAACGCCACCGGCGATGCCGGAAAGGACGTCTGTGAAGCCTTCGGAAGGCATGTTATAGCCCGCTGTGGCTTGAGCCTGGTCAGGGTAGGTGGTGGTAAAGGATTTGGGTATTGGCTGCTGGTCATCACCTAAAGTGGGCTGAACCATGACCTCACTCTGGGTAAACTCTGTATGACCATTGCCCGCAATATCGATGGATTTTGTCTGCAGTCTGCGTTCCGCCAGTGCCTGCGTGCCAATGATGGAAGAGCTGATTGCAACGGCCACTGCCAGGTTCAGTGCATGGGGGCGAGCATGTGTCATTCGACTACCTCAAGGCTGATAACTTTCTATACCGTGAAAAGTGATGTTTACACCAGTTGAGAGAGCAACTTCCAGTAACTCTGGGCTGTCAATAGCTCAAGGCTGTTCCGGTAAGTTGTTGAGTGAATTTAGTTCACAGTGGCCAATCCGGTGAGCCGTTGAGCGAATTTAGTTCACAGTGGCAAAGTCCAATGCCAGTAAAATTGAGTTGTTTTTTCAGAGCAGGAATACATTCATGCATGCCTTATAACAGGGTTTGATCGATGGCCCGACGACCTGAAAGAAATCACTACAGATGCCCTTTTGCCAACCATTCGTAGAAGGCACCCAGAGTGTAAGAGTACGGAATACTTTCTGCATGGGAGAATGACCATTTAGGTACATTATCCCTGAAGTATTTTTCCCAGCCATGCTCATACATCTTCATAGAGCGATCACGTCGTTCACGGAACTGAAGATAATTCTCGTTTCTGGTCCAGCCATGCATCACTTTGTTTGCTTTAACACGGTTGGCATACTCTTCATCCGTTTCATTGAAGCGTTGAGGTGTGGCAGTGGCAGCACGTTTCGCATAGTCAGATTCCGTTTCACCCACGCTTCTCCAGCGATTGAGCTTGTCAAGACTACGGCCCAGTGGTCCGCCGAGCCACTGAGTGAGTACCTTGTTGTCGTTCATGAAGAAGTCAAAAGTGAGACTCGACGCCAGAGCAAATCCGAAGGTTTGAGCGTAGGTAAACCCAGATAAAAGGCCGTGGGCGTATGATCCGGCCGTGGCTACCGGGCCCAGCACCAGACCGGCTGTGACAGAAGCCAGGCTTTTCACTTTATCTGGTGTGATCCTGTGCAGCAGCGGTACCTGAACTCCTTGTCCGGAAGTCATGGATTTCACGATTTCGGGCACCAGACGGAAAAGGCTGCGATATCTATGGGGGTTGGCGTTGTATTGTCTGTTAAACAGCATAGAGCCGGTTTTCAGCAGAATAACTGAGGAAGCGGCTTTGCCGAAAGGCATTGTCAGTCCGCCCAATTCAGTGACTTGTTCAATGCCGGTGTGGAAGGGATATTGGCCGGTTCGGTCAAGATCAACACCGTAGCGTTCCAGCCAGTGCTGGAAAGGTGTGAGCA
>NZ_JAHHPR010000238.1:0-2189 GCF_024606255.1 Endozoicomonas sp. SESOKO3 | reverse complement strand
CAGCCAGAACGGCGGTTTGTAGGGATGGGCTTCCAAATCGCCGTTATCAAATGCACAGCTAATCCTGGCCAGTTATTCCCGACGAACAGACGCTTTAAGACGTATGCATCTTGTTCGACTGAACCATACTGGAGCACCCCTGCCAGTTGTTGTTCTCACTTCGTGCAACACACCCATTCACTGGCAAAGCATCTTAAAATCTCTCTTGGCTGGCATCAATCCCGCATTGATCTTATTGCGCTGGTTATTTTTGGCCTCATCCAGATGGGGTCAGTCAACCTGTCCCGTATTGCCCGAACTGTGGGGCACGGTACCGAGATCGACTCCAGGCGTAAGCGTCTAAAGCGCTTCTTTGCCCTGAGTAGCAGGGAGCTTGATGATATTGCCAGAATGGTCGTTGACTGGATGGTGCCCGAAGGGAACCAGGTTGTCTGTCCGGATCGCACCAACCGGGACTTTGGCCTGTTCAAAATCAACATCATGATGGTCGCTAAGCAGCAGGTCGTCATTCCCGCGAAGGAGGCTGTCGCAAAGGCGGGAACCATTCAGCTTGAGTTAATAAGCTTGCAGTTACACCTGAGTCCCCACTCTCCTTTTATATCAAGATTCGTTACGAAATTGTCCCTTACTGAGCGCTCTGGCTTAGTCCGCAATCACGCCAGAATTGAAAGTGTTGCTGCCACTTCTCTCTGAGGCAGTGCCCGGGTGACCTATTTGCCTCCTTGTAGACTTGAGGCTTATGATTTATCAGTGGGGATAAGAGTGGTAGGGCGTGGGTTTTGGATGCGCTTACTCTGAAAAAGCTCGTCCTCAGGACACTTCAGACAAAATCACGATCCGTTGATATTAAAATATTAATGGAAATCCCCGAGACAGATTAATGAGTTCCTATTTAAGACGAACAAGGAGTTCAAAATGCCACGCCCACTCTATCCTGCAACCCTGACAGCCAAGCATCAGCTCAGCGAGAATACTGTGCAGTTAGACTTCAGACTGGAGGCCGGGTTCGACTATCAGCCCGGACAATTTGTGCAGTTGCACTTTTCTTTTCAGGGTCAGGACTATAAAAGAAGTTACAGCATCAGCAATTCGCCCGAGTCTTTTCGAAGCTCTCAACAGCTTGAGATAGCCATCAGCTTTGTGAAGGGAGGGACTGCCTCTGCTCTGTTCAGCGAAGCAGAACCGGGTCTGGAATTGTCCATTGGTGGGCCTTTCGGGGTTCTCACTGCACCGGAAAAGTACGATGGTCGAATCATACTCGTTGGTACCGGAACAGGCGTTGCTCCGTACCGGGCTATGATACCTGCACTGAAAAAGCTGGCCGACGAAGGCACCCGAATTCTGGTCATGATGGGTGTAAGACACAGGGCCGATATGATTTACGAGCAGGATTTTCGGCATCTTGCTGACTCATCCGGATCCATAGAATACAGGGCCTGCTACAGCAGAGAAAAGTCACTGGACACCTCCGCCAACGAATACCCGGGTTATCTCCAGAACCAGTTCCCACAACTGAATCTTTCCCCGGAAAAAGACCTCGTTTACTTGTGTGGCAACCCTGCCATGATTGACGACGCATCCGCAGAACTGACAGCGTTGGGTTTTGCTCCAAGACAGGTGAAGCGGGAAAAGTATGTTTTTTCCAGTTGAACCTTCTCGCGTTTAAACCGGTAGGCCTTCATTTCAGTTTCTGTAAACTGTTTGTCATCTTTTGCCTGAAACACCCACAAGTTAATACACACTCACTTAAAACCTGTGTATGATCACATTGCACCCTTTTGAAACACAATGACAATCGTCAAGATTCAATTGTGGGTGAAACAACATAAAAATAATAAAAAAGGTAACTCAATGTCGAAACGGCTAGTTAAGCTGCTGGTTCTCAATCTGGCACTGTCTCTCTTCCCACTCCATTCCCTCGCATCCGAACAGCCACTGTTTCAGTTTGCTGCCGGATTGCTGAACAATGGACAATTTCCAGAGTCTGACCGCTACACCACCGATGATGATATTGTCATTCTGACCAATGATGGTACAGAACTGACTGCTAATATCTTTGTTCCCACCTCACTAAGCGGGTCCGCCCCCGCTGTCGTATTTATTAATAGTTGGGGGATGAATGAGTACCAGTACCTGCAGCAGGCTGCAACGCTCGCTGAACGGGGGTATATCGTTCTTAGCTATTCTAC
>NZ_JAHHPR010000237.1:0-9758 GCF_024606255.1 Endozoicomonas sp. SESOKO3 | reverse complement strand
CAAGTACGGTTATTCTCTGAAAAGTAACTCAGTATTACTGATGCGAAACCGTGACTTATCCGATTACCTGGCGTTTGTCGATACCGAGTGGAAAGGCGGTATGTATGCAGTTGCCAACCTCGAAGGCAGTATCTCCACAGGACTCTTCGCAGCCCCCTGGGCAGCCATGCTGAAGTATGGAAAAAAAGGGTACAGACTCAGGGCTCAGCAAATCTATGATACTGCGGCCAAAATGGTAAAAATCATCCAGAACTTTCCCGAACTGCACGTCATGGGTGAACACACCATGTGTCTGGCTTTCAAATCAAGAGAGAATACGTTCAAGGTGAACCACATTAAGGATTACATGGGTAGAATGAAGCCAAGATGGCGCTTTAACGGGCTGAATCACCCCGAAGCCCTTCACTTCTGTGTGACCGGCCCACAGCTTGATAACGTTGACTTTATCGAGCGATTTAACAAACACCTCTCAGAAGCCGTCGAGTACGCCAGAGAGATGACCCGGAAAGGGATTGAACCCACTAAAAGTAATGTCTATGGCGTCAGCGGTGTCGACATCGAACTGGAAGAGGTCATCAATAAACAGGCCTTTGCCCGGGCCGGTGGTTACCTGATCCGGGATACCGCTGACAGGAATGAACAGATAAAACAGTTCAAGATGGATATGCGAAGAATCGTCCACAAAGGACTCGGGATTCGTCGCCCTATGGAAAAGCACTTTAATCCCGATGAGATCTGAACCAGTAAACTCTTTGAGGCAACGATACACAGGCAGGCATTCCAATGTTAACCTTTAGGGGATGGCGTGCTAGCATGCCGCCCCCCTGAGCTTTAACAGCCCTGAGCTAAAACAGCCCTGAGCTAAAACAGCCCTGAGCTAAAAAAAACTGAGCCCTGAGCGCGATTTGGAGAGATCATGACAAGACGCTTTCATACAGGAGCCATTCTGCCCCTGCTACTGATCACCAGTCTGCTGACAGCCTGCGGCTTTCAGCTGCGGGGCAAGGTCGATATTGCCAGTGAAATTGCCCAGCTGTCTGTCTCAGGGAGTGACCTCCCTTTTGTCAGGGAGTTAAAAAAAGCCCTGACACTGAGTGGTATTGAGATCACAGACAATGCCCACTACCACCTGCAACTGGTAAGTCTGGAGCGCACGACTGGCGATGAGATTCAGGCCAGTGCCGGTCAGTACGAACGCCTGCTGACCCTGAAAGCAACCTACCAGCTCAGCACGAATGATGGTCTGAAACTCTTTGACCCCATTGTACTCTCCAATGAGCGTTTCATGTTCCAGGACAGGAACCTGACCAACGCAGCTCAGAGCGAAGAAGCCATCATCTTTGATCAGCTTCGTCAGGAACTGTTGTTGACCAGTGTCCGCAGGGTAGCCGGTATTTCCGGTGATGTGCTTCGCCAGGAAGAAGAGCGAGCCCGCAAAGCCCGTGAGACCGAGCGCGAGGCGCTCAAAGCACAACAATGAACATCAGACCCGATCAACTCGGTGCCCAGCTCAAGCGACAACTCTCCGCTGTTTACATAGTCAGTGGCGATGAACCCATGCAAGTCTCGGAGTGTTGCGATCAAATCCGGCAAGAAGCAAGAAAACAGGGTTTCACCGAGCGTCACGTTTACCATGTCGACAACAGTTTTGCCTGGGGTGATTTTCTGGAAGCAGCCAACAGCCTCTCACTGTTTGCTGAAAAGCAGATCCTTGAGGTCAGGATGCCCAATGGCAAGCCGGGTGATGCCGGCCGCAAGGCCTTTCAGGAATACCTGAAACATCTTTCCCCTGACAACCTGCTGCTGATCATTACCGACCGCCTTGATAATGCCAGTCAAAAGGCGAAATGGTTCAAGACTCTGGAACAGAAAGGACTGTTTATTCCTGTCTGGCCTATTGAACATGACAAGCTGCCGGGCTGGATTGCCCGACGTCTGAAAAGTCAGGGGTTTGAGGCCAGTCAGGACGCTCTCTCGTTGCTCTGCGAACGCATTGAAGGAAACCTGCTGGCCGCCTCACAGGAAATTGAAAAGCTGAAGCTACTGGCGGACGGTAAAAAGATTGAAGTGGAAACCGTCAGGGAAGCGGTTTCTGACAGTGCCCGCTACGACGTTTTCCAGCTGGCTGACTCAGCATTGAATGGTGATTCGAAGTCCGTGGTCAGAATACTGGGTGGATTGAAAAGCGAAGGCATCGAGCCACCGGTTGTACTCTGGGCTCTGGCACGTGACGTGCGGCTGCTCAGCCATCTCAGCCGCTTAAAATCCCGGGGTATCTCGTCCAATGTGGCTTATGATCAGGCGGCCAAAATTCATGGCATGTCACCCTTTATTCTCAAGAAACGCAAAAACCTGCTGGAAAAATGTATGGGTCGTCACAGTGAACGTGCCTTTAGACAAATGCTGATCCACACCGGCCATATTGACAAAGGTGTCAAAGGGCTCGAAAAACTCAACAGCTGGGATGAATTACTGACCCTGAGTCTCAGCCTGGCCGGCATGCCAGCCTTCACGCCAGAATCTGCCTCAAACGCTTGAGGCTATCTCCATGATGACTCTCCGTGAGTTTCACTGATTGCCATCACCAGCGACCTCATGTTTTTAATGGCATCAAGCAGAAAACTGTTACCGTCAGACGTCTGGCTAAAAATTTTCTTCAGACTCAAACATTAAACTCATTCTGTCTTTAATTAGTCGCTTATAATTTCTTATTGCACTAAATAACCCTGCCTACTAGACGCATTCGCAACAAGCGAACGACTTCTATAAAGGCTCCTAAAGCTGAGCCGATGGTTCGAGAGATCCGAAACCGCGCACAGGAGTGTATGGATATGATTTTTCGAAACCTGCTGGGAGCAGCTGCTGCAATGCTGATAGCAGGCTGTGCCTTCAACCTGTCAAACCATAAAGGGGCCTATAACGAAAAATGGTCCAAGGCCAAAAACCTGACTTATGCAGGCGGCATGCACGAACACGTGCATGACCAGCAGTTGCCGGCAGGAGCTTATAGCAAGGAAGGCAAGCTAGAGGATTACAAACTGGGTAATATCTCCCACCCTGCCTACGGTGCCGCCAGCGGTGTTGTGGGTGTAAATGTCAAACCTTATGGCGCTTTTGAACACTTTTACTGGGGATGGACTGTACCGGGCGCCAGCCATTATGACCACCACAGATTATTTGCCTGGATGCCCATCACCATGGCCGAAGATGAGATCCGAGCCAGAGAAACGATGGAGCGGATGCTTACCCGCTCCGCCATGACCGTCCTTAACGACATGAATTACAAGTACAAGCCGATCAAAACGCCTTATCAGCATAATGGTCTGGCTTTCAAGCAGTGGTACCTGGAACAAACCGGCGCCACTTGCTCTTTTGCCCGTATGAACTGTGTTCTGAGCCTTTATATCCCGGTTCCAACAGCTGTAGACCAGGCTCCTCCTTTCTCCTATTTCAGCATCGCGGGAGAGCCAGCCTGGTTTTTCTCAGCTATGGATGATGACGCTTTCCCACGACTGTCCATCACCCAGGGTGAAGGACTGGAAAGCATTAGCGAGAATGTCTTCTATCAGAAGCTAAGTGCCCGCCTGCCAGGATGGACGTACTTTTACATGGCACCCAAAGAAGTAGGTATTGGAGACGACAACAAAACCATTGCCTACCCCTATATACTGGAAAAAGGCAAGCCTCTGCTGTTCATTCGCCCCAACAAGTAGATAAAGACAAAAAGCAAACCTCAAAATCGTTGCTATAGTTTTGAGGTTTACTGATACAGCGGATCCCCTGTTAGCCCTGTGCAGATAAATCCGGCTCATCAGACAATGGGTAAGCTGCATTGAACAAGCCATATCAAAAAATAAGCAGGCGGACTAACAGTCCCTGAATGGAATGTCTGACCACAATAGATCCACTCTGCCACAAGCCTGCAACAACATTCAGGCCACCAGGGGCCAGTTCAGTAGCAGACTGGGCTTTATTATTGCCGCTGCCGGTTGCGCAGTGGGCGTCGGCAACATCTGGAGTTTTCCAACCCAGACGGCACAAAATGGCGGTGCAGCCTTTGTTCTGGTCTATCTCTGTTTTTCATTCATTCTTGCCTACCCAACTCTGGTGGCTGAACTCACTATCGGTCGATACAGTCAATCCAACTCGGTCACTGCTATGACCAACCTGGATAACAGAAACTGGGTCAGAGCGCTGGGCTTTATCACCAGCATCATGGGGTTGCTGACACTGACTCTGATTTACAGCTTTTACAGCATTGTCGGGGGCTGGTTCACAGGCTTCTCTCTGGCCCCGATCTTCGAATTGAGTGGCCTGCACACGGTGGCCACCTGGCTGACCGATTTCAACATATACTCGACGGTTCTGGTCACTCTGATGTTCATGGCTCTGACAACATTGATCGTCAACGGAGGGGTTAAAGAGGGTATAGAGCGATGGTGTAACAGACTGATGCCCGCCCTGTTCATTATTCTGTCTGTGCTCATTGTTTTCGCGCTCAGCCGACCCGGTGGTATGGAGGGTTTAAAAGTCTATCTGATTCCAGACTTTTCCAAACTGCTGAATCAACAACTTTTGATTTCAGCCCTCGGGCAATCTTTCTTTTCCATGTCTCTGGGTGTGGGTTGCATGATGGTTTATGGCTCCTATTTGAGTAAAAAAGCCAACCTTCCACTCACTGCTTTTCAAGTTGCACTGGTCGACAGTTCAGTGGCGTTTCTGGCCGGCATGCTAATCATTCCCTGTATGTATGCGGCCATGCAGCAGGGTATAGAGATCTACACTGCTCAAGGACAACTCCACAGTGCTGACACGCTGGTGTTTAACGTACTGCCAACCTTATTTAACCAACTGGGAGTGTCTGGACAGCTGGTTGCCCTGGCTTTCTTCGTGCTGCTAACGATTGCCGCGCTGACTTCATCAATTTCTCTGACCGAGCCGACCGTAGCCTTTATGGTTGAAAAGCTCTCTTTCCAACGCCACCGTGCCAGCTGGTGTATTACGGTGATCTCAGCCTGCTTGTCGGTTTTGATCATTTATCACATTGAAACGCTTCTTGGCTTGACCGTTAAGATCGCTACTCAGTATCTGCAACCCGTTCTGTGCCTGATAATTGCCATCTACGGCAGCTGGATCATGCGTCAAAATCGCCTGCTCAAAGCGTTGAGTCAGGGCTTTCCTGAAATCCGGAAGAGTCTGTTCTGGAAGATCTGGCCCTGGTATATCAGGACCATTTGTCCGGGTCTGATTCTGATAATCTTTCTGAGCAATCTCTGATCCCTTATACTGCGCAGCCTTTTTGACAATGAAGTTGAATCCATGAGCGCATCATCCTGGTTATCCCTATTGGCAGTCTGCGTCCTCGGGGCGATATCTCCGGGTCCCAGCCTCGCCGCAGTCATGAAAAGTACGCTCCAGGGTTCAAGACATCATGGCCTGGTGACCGCCCTCGCTCATGCAGCGGGTATTGGTATTTATGCTTTTCTGGTAGCCGCCGGTATAGCGGTTGTCATTACCCGGACTCCATGGCTGTTTAAGCTGATGACCTGGCTGGGTGCCGCGTACCTGATCTGGCTGGGTTACAAAGCTATCAGCGCCAGTGGAACATTGATTGGTGATGCATCAGGACAACATGCCTCATCACTTTCTCTTCGTCAGGCCGCTTTGGATGGATTCCTGATCTCCTTTCTTAACCCCAAGATCGCCGTCTTCTTTTTGGCTCTGTTCAGTCAGTTCGTTAACGCTGAAACCACATTGACAACGCAGCTGCTAATGGCTCTTATGGCGACTCTATGTGACGGCCTCTGGTACTGTTTGATTGCTGGTGTTGCTGGACACGCCAGTATCCTGCCAACATTGAGAAAAAGAGCAAAACTGATCAGCGGGCTGTGCGGTGGATTATTGATTCTGGTGGCGTTGAGAATTTTAATGATCTAATCCCCGGATCAATCCATGCCTCCATTTTGTGTCCCTATGAGCTCGACCGAGAATAGACTGCTCTTCGCGGCAATTGCTCCTGCTCCTGCTCCTGCTCATGCCTCAATGCAGTCGTGCGCTGTCAGCAAATTAGTCTAAAAATCCCGGTTTATAAAACCAGTCTATCAATCGTTGAGTTTCCCTTTGGGTATGAGTATTTCAGACGGTTCATTTATGTTGCACAGAAACAATAGACTAGTATACTGGTCTATACAATCCAAAAAAAGAGGCCGCTGAAATGCCAGAAGAAATTGGCTCTTATGATGCAAAAACCAAGCTCCCAGAAATTCTTCGCCGTGTTGAGGCTGGAGAAGCTTTTACCATAACTAACCGTGGTAAACCTATTGCTGACCTGATCCCCAGTCGAGCTAAAAGTCGTTTGAGGGCTAAAGCAGCCATTAATAATCTACTAAAGATGAAGAAACCAACCATATCTGATGTTGATTTGAAAGCTCTGCGTGAAGAGGGTCGCCGATGATGACAGATTTCGTGTTAGACAATTCTGTAACTATGCGCTGGCTATTGAAAACAGAAGATGCTGCTGATCAGCAGTATGCCGAGGATGTTATGGCCACACTGGTTTCGGTTGACGCAATTGTTCCAAATCTCTGGCATCTGGAAGTGTGTAATGTAGTGTCTCGGTCAGAGCACAGAGGTGATGTAGAGATTGCCCTGTCTGAAGGATTTCTTGCTCAGCTGGAAAATCTGCCTATTTTCGCTGATCCGTTAACGGCTAATCAGGCGTTTAGTCGAACACTGGGGCTTGCCAGAAATTACAATCTCAGTAGTTATGATGCAGCCTATTTAGAATTGGCAATTCGTGAAGGTCTGCCACTTGCCACTCTGGATGATGCACTGGCGAATGCTGCAAAAAAAGCAAGCGTGAAGCTATATCTCAAAAGTTAACCAGTGCAGAGAATGTTCTCGCCATCAGAAAGACTCGTTGTCCTGAATTTTTTATTTTTTAAGATATGTAAAGTACACGACAGGCTCTATACAAAATACAACCTGTCGTTCATCAGTCACAATCAGTCGAGAAGTGACACGTCTCTGACAGCACCTTTATCGGCACTGGTCACCATAGCCGCATAGGCTTTCAGTGCGGCAGAAACCTTACGAGGCCTTTCTTTCAGAGGCCTCCATGCGGCTTTGCCTTTCGCTTCCATCTGGGTGCGACGCTCAGCCAGCTCTTCATCAGACAACTTTACGTCGATGGTACGGTTTGGGATATCGATACGAACGATATCACCCTTTTCCACCAGACCAATGTTGCCACCTGCTGCCGCTTCAGGAGAAGCATGACCAATGGAAAGCCCGGATGTACCGCCAGAGAAACGACCATCAGTCAGCAGCGCACACTCTTTACCCAGACCTTTGGATTTCAGGTAACTGGTTGGGTACAACATTTCCTGCATACCCGGGCCACCTTTAGGGCCTTCGTAACGGACGATGACAACATCACCGGATTTTACCCGACCTTCGAGAATATCACTGACCGCATCTTCCTGACTCTCACAGATATGAGCAGGTCCTTCGAAAACCAGAATACTCTCATCGACGCCAGACGTTTTTACCACACAACCGTCCAAGGCAATATTACCCGTCAGAACCGCCAGCCCCCCTTCAGTGCTGTACGCACTTTCCAGTTTCCGGATACAACCTGACTCGCGATCATCGTCCAACGTTGGCCAGCGAGTGTCCTGACTGAATGCCTGTGTCGTACGAATACCCGCAGGACCCGCCTTGAAGAAAGTCCGTACCGATTCGTCACCGGTCTGTTTAATATCCCATTTTGCCAAACCTGCGGCCACAGTTTCACTGTGAACCATGGGGATATCGTTATTCAACAGTCCTGCCCGATCCAGTTCACCCAGAATGCCAAACACTCCACCAGCACGATGGACATCTTCCATATGGTATTTCTGGATATTAGGTGCCACCTTGCAAAGCTGAGGCACCTTACGAGACAGAGCATCAATGTCCTTCATGGTGAAATCGACTCCAGCTTCCTGTGCCGCAGCCAACAAATGCAGAATGGTATTGGTGGAGCCGCCCATGGCGATATCCAGACTCATGGCATTTTCGAAGGCCTTATAACTGGCAATAGCGCGAGGCAGGACAGACTCATCATCCTGATCGTAGTATCGCTTAGTGATATCGACAATCCGTCGACCGGCTTCGAGGAAGAGTTGCTCACGATCAGCATGAGTGGCGAGCATGGAACCATTACCCGGCAAGGACAGACCCAATGCCTCCGTCAGGCAATTCATGGAGTTGGCCGTAAACATGCCGGAGCAGGAGCCACAGGTTGGGCAAGCTGAACGCTCATACTCAGCAACCGTTTCATCATCAGCATCCGAAGCGGCAATCACCATGGCATCGACGAGATCCAGGCCGTGCTGAGCCAACTTGGTTTTGCCGGCTTCCATGGGGCCGCCTGAGACGAATATAACAGGGATATTCAGTCTCATGGCAGCATTGAGCATTCCGGGCGTAATTTTGTCGCAGTTGGAGATACAGACCAGAGCATCTGCAGTATGAGCATTCACCATATACTCAACGGAGTCAGCGATGATGTCACGACTGGGCAGGGAGTAAAGCATTCCATCGTGACCCATAGCGATACCGTCATCGACGGCAATGGTATTAAATTCTTTGGCTACACCACCGTGCTTTTCAATTTCTCTGGCCACCAGCTGTCCCATGTCTTTTAGATGAACATGGCCGGGAACAAACTGGGTAAAAGAGTTGGCTACGGCAATAATAGGCTTTTTGAAGTCATCATCCTTCATACCCGTGGCACGCCAAAGCGAGCGGGCTCCAGCCATATTACGACCGTGGGTCGAGGTTCTTGAACGGTATGCAGGCATGACTCACTATCCTTTCTCTCTGGTTCTTGATCCTGATGTTTGAGAAGCTCTCTGGGAAGGAGGCTATCTATTGTCTTCCTTGGCGGATTCGGGATTATAACAGAATGACGGAAGCCTGATAGGCTCCCGAAAGATAATGCAGGACAAGAATTAAACTGCGTGCTCTATCCGGCGGCGATTATACTCATTGACCATACTGTCTATGGTAGACTGATCGTATTCCCGCAAGTTGGCCAGAACCATGGTTTTCTTCCCCTGTCCCACGACTTTATCACCATCCTTAAAGATAAAACCCAGGGTGACATTGCCACGTTTGCCATTCACTTCCAAAGAAGACTGGGAAGCCTCTATCACCGGATCTTTCAGATCAATCCTTTCCAGATGAACCGACATGGTTTCATAGATAACCAGAGGCCTTGCCACATTAATCATGACATTCTTTTCTTTCATCAGTGGCACCAGCACATGAGGAAAGTTTTCACCCGAGAACGCCACATATGCCTTGACCAGCTTTGCAATCATATCGGCATCGTTTGTTTGCTCACCACTGTGCTCAACCCGGAGGTATTCCTTCTCACTCTGGTCACAAATAATCTTGTCACCATTCCTGGCATCTGCTATTGACAGGGTAACGCCATCGCTGACCATACCGCTGAAAATCACCCTCATGTCGGGATACAGCCCTTCAGAGCTCAGGATTTTGGCGAAAAGAAGATCACCGGGCACACAAAACTTCTTAGTGTCCACATCATGCAGCGGGTTGAAGTCATTGGCGATATTCTTGGCAAAATCACTGGACTGCTGGCGACTGAATGAGAACTGGTTATTTTCCAGCTCCGTACAATATTGGTCTAAAAACATAATCTTATTCTGTTGGCCTGATCTTGCAGGAGCATGACCAGCGCTCAATCC
>NZ_JAHHPR010000236.1:0-1122 GCF_024606255.1 Endozoicomonas sp. SESOKO3 | reverse complement strand
CAACAATGGCGCCCTCTGGCATAGAGCCTGCCGCTTGTTTTCTGGCCAGCCAGAGGGGGCCGGTGCAATAGCCTTCGCTGATGCTCTCACCAATGGCCAGAGCCTCTTTAGGTATGGGCATGGCAAAAGCCATGTCACCAGAGAGTCGGGTAATGGGGCGCACCTGCAACAGGAACAGGCGACCCTGACGATCGATGGCAAACTCCACATCCACGGGACAGAGCAACAGGTTTTCCAGCTCTGTCACCACCTTTCTGAGGGTAGCAACCATTTTATCACTGAGTTTCTGTCCACCGTCGTTTGATTGGGCATTGGCATCATCAATTCTTATTTCCAAATAGCCGTTATTGCTCTTGTGCAGGGTAAAGTGACTTGAGATCGTCCCGGCGAAATATTGAGAGCTGTCAGCTTCTTCTTTGCGATCCTCGCGAAAAATATCGATGCGGTGAGGCGTGTTACCGGACTGCCCGGCTACTACGCCTTTGGGTTGACCGCGTGTGTACTCAACACTGACGGTATTATCCTGAAAAGATTTAAAGCTCATGGCGACACCGCCAAATAGACAGTCAATGCACTGCTGGATAATCAATGCCATAGGCTGCGGTACGCCTTCGCAACAGACTTCAGGCCGGTAAGCTGAAGCCATAACCTTGAGGCAGGTAAATAAAATATCGTCTTCTTCCTGAACGACAGAGAGGTATTTGCCCGCTTGAGCGTCGCCATAGTTATCTTCATTGATACCAGAACTGCGGACAATCACCGGTTGTGATGTGGAGAGTTCGTCCAGCTTACGACGCAGATGCCTGATTTGTCGGGCCGCTTCTGAATCTTTAACCTGTGCGTAGTAGTCATCACTGGCAACAAACTGCGCCAGACCCGCCAGCCAGTTATCCCTTTTGGTTTGCTCTGAAGATGGCATAGCATTGAGGCGCTCCCTGATGATCGCCAGACTGATCTCTGCCTCCGGTTCATTGTCGATCCCGGGGAAATAGTGTTCAAGACCCCGGATATCCAGAGGGTGTTGTTCAAGGGCATTCACAACTTGGGCAGTAACGCACTCGAAGGGTGGAACACGAAAACCGGCTTCCTTCATGCGCTGCAAAAACATCCCCTTGCCGCCAA
>NZ_JAHHPR010000235.1:0-1171 GCF_024606255.1 Endozoicomonas sp. SESOKO3 | reverse complement strand
GACCATAAAGGCTGCAATACTGACCAGCAAAAGGGAATCACTCGTGGCATCCACAATAGCTTCCATGATCTCAGGCAAGTCAGAGTGCCTGAAAGGATGACCCGCCTGGAAAAGATGCAGTGTCGCCACGGCTTCAGATTACTGAGCACAGAAACACAAGTAGCCATTGTTCAGGAGGTGCAACGACTGCAATCCGAAGGGATACCCATGAGCCTCGGCACTTTAACCCAGAAAACCCTGAAATCCCCTCTGGCGAAAAGAGCCCTTGAGCAAAGAGGAATTGCTGTGGTTAGTCAGAAACGCTTCAGGGGATATGATGACAAAGGTAACGTAAACCTGCAGGACATGCTGGTGCCTATGAAGGTTCTGCCTGATCGTAATAAAGCGAAGACATAACAAGGCTGGCTTAGATACAGCCAACCCTTATAGTACAGGGGATGCAGAGGAATTTGACGTTGATCAGTATGAGACTTCCATCCTTTGAGCTGCAGCTCGGATGTCCGGATCAGATTTCAGATTGTCGCTAAGGTAACGGAAGATGCGGGGAGCTCGTGGGAGCAGAGGCAGGACAAAATACTTGTCATTTTTAAGAGACTCAGTAGCAAAGCGCATGGCTAGAGGATTTTCCTCAATGATTGTCCTCAACAGGGCTTCATTGTTTTTTGCTGCCTGTCCGGCATAGGAATAGGCATAAGCATGTTTTCTGGTAGCTGACAGAATCACATCAGTGTCATTTTTGAGATCCATACTGGCATACTTGAGTGCATCAGCATAATTATTGACGGCAAGCATTACCAGCGATTTATCATTTTTGATACGGTCGCTGGCATAAACTAATAAACTTCCATCTTGTTCTATGGTAGTTTTAGCTATGCCAGTATCATCCTTAAATATGTCGGCGATCAAACTAAATACAACCGGGTTTTGCTGAACCAGCAAAAGCACCAGATCCCTGTCATGATCTAAATCAAAGTCCTCGCGCAGGAGTTCAATGTAAGCTTTTTGCCCTGGGTGGTATCTGCTTGCAATGGCCATGCTAAATAGCAGTTCTTTTATTATTCTCGCAGCATCATTCGGCTCAAGGTGTTTGGTAGCCGCATTAAATATTTGGCGAAGTTTTGAATTTCTATCCGGATCTTCAGTTGCCTCAATATAATGATAAGCTTTATTG
>NZ_JAHHPR010000234.1:0-1703 GCF_024606255.1 Endozoicomonas sp. SESOKO3 | reverse complement strand
CTGCCCACTTTATAAAAAGACAGCTTGCTAACCTTCTCAGCCGGGTTGCTCAGACTGTCAAAAACCGTCTCATAATTTTCACCCAGCCAATCGTTAGCCTGTTTCTGTTGCAACAAAACAGGCATTCTTTCGGTCAACGGTGATATATCGCCGATAGCAGGGCAAGTGAGGATTGCACAGGATTCGAAACTTAGTTGGTCATCCACAGGATAACTTTCCCAAAGACCGGCAAAGAGACATAATCCACCCGACTTCGGTCGTATATACCAGGGCTGACTGCGGTCCCGCACTTTCTGCCAGTCGAACCAGCCATCAGCCAGAACCAGACAACGTCGCTTTTTCAGGGCATTGCGAAACATCGGTTTGTCGGCAACGGTTTCGATTCTGGCATTAATCTGGGCTCTGGAAAAATCCTGCAGCCAGTGAGGAACCAACCCCCACTTAACCCGAGCATTTTCTAAATCGCCCTGATTATTATGTTTGACAATAAGCACCTGTTCGCCAGGCGCAACATTGTAGGACGGGATATTGGCTTCTGGCTGACGAATACCCAGCCAGCTCAGGCTGATCTGGTCGGCCATCAACGTATAACGACCACACATAATCAGTCTTCCTGAACCTCAGCAGAGTCTTCCAGAACGGGAGACGCCTTGAGGTAATCTTCGATCATTGCTTTGGCCAGACCGGCATCGCCATCTTCAACGTAGAGCGCTAGCAAACCGCTAGCGGGTAGTTCACCAACGGCCCCCGTCAAATAGCTACCTCCCAGATGGCAGGCAATGCCATGGTTCAACAGAACATCCTTGAGGCACTGGGCCTCAAGGAGATTATCAGGACAGAATATTTTAATCATACTTTTATAAAAACACAGCCACCGTCGTAAAGCCAGCTTACTTCAGATAGACCGTCCTGATCTGACTGATCAGTTCATTTGCTTTAGCTCTCTGGGCAGGGTTAAGCAATTCAGACAGTTCCTGCTTCTGTTTACGGGCCGCAGTCTGAAAATCTCCCGCAGAATCTTCCAGACTCAGAGCAGTCCAAATATAAGCAGCAATCAGGTTACGGTCTGTACCTGCTCCCTCATAATAGGACTTCCCCAGCTCGTACTGAGCCTCTGCACTCTTGCCTTCCCGACCTGCCGCACGTTCGATCAGTTGAAACCCTTTTCCGGGATCTTTGGTGACACCACCCAGCCCCTCTCGATAGGCCTTACCCAGCAACAGTTCCGCCTGAACATTGCCCTGGTTCGCCAGAGGTTCCAGTAGAGAAAGGGTTTGACTGGCATTTTCCGGCTTCGCTTTACCAGCCACCAACAGGCTACCCACTTCAAGTATGGCCTGCTCGTCGCCGGAGCTGGCCTGCTTAAGCAGGCTGGAAAAGTCAGCAGTCCAACCGCTCAGGGAAAACAGCAATGAGAAGGCCAGCAGCCCACCGCAGCACTTTTTATTCAATGACATCTGCTACCTCTAGCCATTTTGAGCAGACGACTGCCCAGTTATTTCATTATTGGAACGCTGATGTGTTCGTAGGGGCGGAGTATACACACTCGAGACAGGGAATACTGCAAGGTTTCAATTTTGAATAACTCATAAATCAGTGAAACCCACATCAACAAACATACATACACCCACCCACCTTAATTCTCAAACCGTTACAAAGTGCCACAACCCCGCTACAGACCCTTTGTTTTAATACCTATATAC
>NZ_JAHHPR010000233.1:0-17912 GCF_024606255.1 Endozoicomonas sp. SESOKO3 | reverse complement strand
CGTCAAATAGCTCGCTATTCTCCTCACAAAACCGAATTTTCATCCTCAATTTTCTGCCGTCCTCGCTACGGGCGCTATTCTCGGTCAGCCTCCTAGTAGGTGGTGCGCTAAAAATAGCCGTTTTGCCCTGGCTCAAAGAAGGTTTTGATTTTTCTTGCCTGCGAAGCAGTTTAGTGGAAAATCCTGATACCGTTTTGGTTGAGGCTGGCTGATTCTTGGGTCATGGCGTGGAGTTTACTTAGGCTTAGCACCACTGGCTGAACGAATCAATATGTCTTGTCGGCTTTTGTTCTGCTCAAGTTACAGAGAGACCGAATATGTTTAAGAAAGATGTTGTAATTACTGCTGAGAATGGCCTTCATACTCGTCCGGCTGCTCAGTTTGTCAAAGAAGCCAAGACCTTCGAGTGTGACATTAAGCTGGAAGCTGGTGGCAAGCAGGCCAGTGCCAAGAGTTTGTTCAAACTGCAGACCCTGGGTCTGACTCAAGGCTCAACAGTGACCATCATCGGCGAAGGTGACGGAGCTGAGAAGGCTGTACAACACCTGGCAGAGTTTATCGTTACATTGAAGTAAGCTTTATGCTGGCCCGGCCTCTACGGCCGGGTTGTCTTTCGGAATAAATCAGTTGTCAATCAGGATGATTAAGTCGTTCACTGACGAAATATTTTCTGGTGCAAAAATGCCTGTAATACTAAAACGGTTACGGGTATCCTCTAAGAAGTATCACGTACCGGGTGTGTTTGAACAAATGCATCGGGACGATGTCATCCATAAGACATGAATGAAACGTGTTTTCGGGTATGTTTGATGGATAACAAGCGGGTAACGCGCACTGGTGAGTGTAGGTTGTCAGGTGTTGTTAACTGCTGAAATATGCTGGGTTTCTCCTTCAGATTGCCGTCTGTAGAGAGAAATCCGGCTGTTTGTGCACCCTTGTGTGTGCACAACGACCCATCAGGAAAGATTTACTGGGGGGGCGATGTTTTCAAGTGTGCGACTTTGTGTGTCTTGATGAGCGTATTTGTAACGTCGTTCCAGTCCTGTGTCAACCCCTGATGGCCTAATATGGATAACTTTTGTTGTACTCCCTGAATAAAAGTGTCCTTTGGTGTGACTGTTTGTTGGGCAGGGTTATTAGTTCTGTCGATTGTTGAAAAAAACTGTGAGCCCTTGTAAGACAAGGGGTTTAGGTATTTTCACGAAGCTGAATTTACACCGGAAATCCTATCTACTAATCGAAGTAGCGGGTTATCCCGCTGTGACTAAGGGTATTGGAGACGTCATGATCAAAATCGCAATCAATGGCTATGGTCGTATCGGTCGCAACGTTCTGCGTGCGCTCTATGAAGCAGGTCGTCGTGAAGAATTCCAGATTGTTGCTATCAACGACCTGGGTGATGCGAAAATCAATACTCACCTGACCAGGTACGATACCGTACACGGTCGTTTCGACGCTCAAGTTGAAGAAGGTGAAGGTGCACTGTTTGTCAACGGTGACGAAATCAAGACATTCTCTGAACGTGATCCCTCTAATCTGCCCTGGGCTGCTCTGGGTGTTGACGTTGTTTTTGAATGCACCGGTGTTTTCCGTTCCAGGGAAGCTTGCAAACCTCACCTGAATGCCGGCGCGAAGAAAGTCATCATCTCTGCTCCTGGCAAGGAAGTGGACGCCACCATCGTTTATGGTGTTAACCATGACACCCTGACTGCAGACATGACCGTTATTTCTAACGCTTCATGCACTACCAACTGTCTGGCACCCATTGCCAAACCACTGAACGATGCTTTGGGTATTGAAAAAGGTCTGATGACCACTATTCATGCCTACACCAATGACCAGCGTCTCAGCGACGTATACCACAGCGACCTGTATCGTGCCCGAGCGGCTGCACAGAACATGATCCCGACTGCTACCGGTGCCGCTGCCGCTGTTGGTCTGGTGGTTCCTGAGCTGAAAGGCAAGTTTGATGGAATGGCGGTTCGCGTCCCTACCATCAACGTATCTCTGGTAGATCTGAGTTTTGTCGCCAGTCGTGACACTTCCAAAGAAGAAGTCAACGAAATCATTGCTAATGCAGCCAAGTCTTCCGATGCGATGGGCAAGGTACTGCACGTGAATTACGAGCCTCTGGTTTCCATGGACTTCAACCACAGTCCATTCTCTTCCAGCTTTGATGCCACCCAGACTCGCGTACAAGGTAACCTGGTGAAGGTGATGTCCTGGTACGACAACGAGTGGGGCTTCTCCAACCGTATGCTGGACACAGCTAAAGCTCTGCTGAGTGCCTGAGTTCAGGTGATTGAAAAGCCTCGGTGATGTGAGGCTTTTCAGATTGATGCCGATGCTCTCATAGCAGGGCGTTGGATGTCCGGGACTAAACAGCAGAAAGAAGAAGGTGTATATGAAGCTGGCTGAGGATTAACCACTCAAGCCATCTTCCGGATGTCGGGAAATTGGCATGCCATCTATAATGGGTTCAGATTGGCATGCTGGCATTTCAGGTACTCACTCTCCTTTTTGTTGCTTTATCAAGATTGAACAGATGCAGGAACAAAGGCAGGTGTTTTTATTGATTACCCGTCAAATGTTTCTCACTTGAAAATTGTTATCAAACTGCCGTATGGCATTTATGCCCCGGTCGACTCTCCCTTCAGGCAGTTTTATCGTGCTGGGTCGGTTCGTGGCGAATTCGCGAGAGGATATCATGCTCAGACGCACAAAAATCGTTGCCACACTCGGACCTGCCACAGAGTCCGAAGAACAGCTCACCAAGTTGATTGAAGCCGGTGTCAACGTTGTTCGACTGAATTTCTCTCACGGTGACGCTGATGATCACCGTGTCCGTGCAGAGCGCATTCGCAGTATTGCTGCCCGTCTGGGTCGCAGTGTTGCGATTCTCGGTGACCTGCAGGGGCCCAAAATTCGTATCGGGCGTTTCCAGAATGGCAAGATCTTCCTGCCGGACGATGCGGAATTTGTTCTGGATGCCGAACTGCCCATCGATGCCGGTGATGAAACCCAGGTCGGTCTTGCCTACAAAAATCTGCCAAATGACTGCAAGGTAGGTGATGTACTGCTGTTGGACGATGGCCGTCTGAGCCTGCAGGTTAAGACTATTAAGGGTTCACGCATCGTAACCACCACTCTGGATGGTGGTGAGCTGTCCAACAATAAGGGTATCAACCTGGCCGGTGGTGGTCTGTCTGCCGATGCCCTGACCGTGAAAGATAAGGAAGACATCAAGCTGGCCGCTTCTCTGGGTGTCGATTTCCTGGCAGTGTCTTTTGTGCGCAGTGCGGCTGATGTCGAGCAAGCTCGCAAGCTGCTGGGTGAAGCCGGTGGTACAGCTGCCATTCTGTCGAAGATTGAGCGTGCAGAAGTGGTTCAAAGCTTTGAATTGCTGGAAGAAGTGATCAGGGCCTCTGATGCGGTGATGGTTGCTCGTGGTGACCTGGGTGTGGAAATCGGCGACGCTGAGTTGATTGGTGTTCAGAAGCAGATGATCAACGTTGCCCGTCGCCTGAACCGTCCTGTCATTACAGCCACACAGATGATGGAGTCCATGATTCACAACACTCAGCCAACCCGTGCTGAAGTGTTTGACGTGGCTAACGCCGTTCTGGATGGCACCGACGCTGTCATGTTGTCCGGTGAAACGGCTACAGGCAAGCGTCCACATGAAGTCGTCAAGGCTATGGCCCGTATCTGTCAGGGTGCTGAAAAACATCCTGAAATGATTTCCGGAAGCAGCCTGGACAAGGCCTATGCCGGTGAAACCGATGCAGCCATTGCGCTGGCAGCCATGCACGCGGCAAACCGTCTGGAAGGTGTAAAAGCGATTGTTTGTCTGACCAAAACCGGTGCGACTCCTCTGTGGATGTCCCGTGTTAACACCAGCCTGCCTATTTTTGCCCTGACCCGCTACAAAACTACTGAGCGTCGCGTTGCACTGTACAGGGGTGTTGAGTCAGTCGCTTTTGATAGTGGCAGCCAATACGGCCCCGAAGTCAATCAGCGTGCTATTGCCGAACTGAAAGATCGTGGCCTGCTGGAATCCGGTGACCGTATTATTCTGACCAAGGGTGAGTCCTGTGAAGTTGAAGGCGGCACCAACACCATGCAGATTGTTACTGTGAAATAATTTCAGTCAATACGGGCATGTTGACTGGGCAGCATGCCTGATGCATTCCCTGACGGGATTTAGGAGACGAGCAGATCATGGCAGAACTAAAAAAAATTGGTGTGCTTACCTCAGGTGGTGATGCCCCGGGCATGAACGCCGCCATCCGTTCCGTAGTGCGCAGCTGTATCTTTTACGGGGTTGAGCCGGTAGCTATTCATGAAGGTTATAAAGGTTTGATTAATAACGACCTGGAAGTAATGAACGCGCGCTCAGTGGCCAATATTATCAATCAGGGTGGGACTTTCCTGAAGTCTGCCCGCTGTCAGGAATTCCGTGCTCCGGAGGGGCGGGCTGCTGCTTATAAAAATGCCCGGGCTGCCGGGCTGGATGGACTGGTTGTTATAGGTGGTGACGGTTCCTTCACCGGGGCCATGCTGCTGGAAAAGGAACATGGTCTTTCCTGTATTGGTGTTCCCGGCACCATTGACAACGATATCTTCGGAACCGATTTCACCATTGGTTATGACACTGCCTTGAATACCGTGGTAGAGGCGATTGACAAGATTCGCGATACTGCAACCTCTCATAATCGTCTGTTTCTGATCGAAGTAATGGGTCGGGATGCAGGCTTTATTGCATTAAATGCCGGTATCGCCGCTGGTGCAGAAGAGATTTTGATTCCAGAAGATCAAAAGTCTGTGGATCAATTGATGAGCTCTCTTGAGCAAAGTGGCAGAGCCGGGAAAACATCCAGTATCGTAGTGGTTTCAGAAGGTGATAAATCCGGTGGTGTCTTTGAACTGTCCCGGGCTGTGGAAGAAAACTTCCCGACTTATGAAGTCAAAGTAACTGTGCTAGGTCATATTCAGCGTGGTGGCAAGCCCAGCTGTTATGACCGCGTTCTGGCCAGTCGCCTTGGAGTGGCTTCTGTGGAAGCTCTGCGTGAAGGTGTCAGTGGTGTGATGGTGGGTGTTCGTGACCAAAAAATTGTCCATACCCCCCTGGAAAAAGCCATCAGTAAGCACAATGCGATTGATGGTCATCTGCTAAAAGTAGCGGATATCGTCACCGTATAGATGGTCTCTAACTGCTGTTGTTTGTCGCTTCAGCTGTTAATCTGGAAAGGAATCGGGAGCTTCAGTCGGGTCAACTGGCCAGATTAATCAAGGGCTCCTAAAATAAACGCGTCCGAAGTAGAAGGTGAAAGCGATGGGCCTTTTTGACTCTCTGAAGAAAAGCATTGGGCTAAGCGCCGATCAGGGAACGGTGATCAAGGCACCGCTGACCGGTGACATTGTGCCGATTGAAGAAGTACCTGATCCTGTTTTTGCCGACAAGGTGGTGGGTGATGGCATCGCAATTGATCCTACTGGCAACGTGATGGTAGCGCCCTGTGATGGTGAGATTGGCAAAATCTTTGAAACCAATCACGCCTTCAGCATGGAGACGCCCACCGGGGTTGAGCTGTTTGTTCATTTTGGTATCGATACCGTCGAGCTAAAGGGCGAGGGCTTCAAGCGTATTGCCAGCGAGGGCCAGCAAGTCAAGGCTGGAGATCCGGTCATTGAAGTGGATCTGGACTTTCTGAAGGAGAAAGCCAAGAGTGTGATTACACCCGTTGTGATCTCCAACATGGACGATGTCGCCTCTCTGGAAAAATCTTCGGGCTCTGTTGTCCAGGGCAATGACAACCTGCTGGTTGTCAAAATGAAGTAGTTGTTTCAAACAGGCTGTTATTTTCGGACTTGACATCCTCCCCGCCCTAAGGAGGGTGTCGCAAAGTACGGGGTTTTGCGCTTGTTCGATAATGTCTGTCAGTACCTTGAAGCCGACACACCAGCGGCTTCCAAAATCCCCAACTTCACCTTAAAGCCTTTCAGCGTTTCCTGACGGTCAGAATACCTGACCGACACGTTAGTGACGACCTTTCTTCCTTATTCTATTCTGTCCGCGATTGAACCCTCTGGAAAACTCGTGGTCTCAATTAAAAGACAGGTATGAGTTAGAAATGCAATTCTGCGCCTTTTAAAGCAATGTGTTGTGAGCTCCTGTCATCACTGTATTCCCATAACAAAAAAACTGTGCGATTAGACTAAAGGAGGTGTATATGAAAGGAGTTGTGTCGCTTTTAGTGCTGGTGGTTACCGGCTTCCTGCTGCTGATTTTTTCATTCCAAGAGGTACCTGTGAGCCCGAAAGAAGATCGGGAGGCTGAGAACTTGCAGGTTGTTATTGACGAGTTGGACTCTGTCAGAAGAGAGACTGTGTCCCGATATCTGGACGGAGACTCTCTGTTAGGCGGGAGCAGTTACGAGTCTTATGCCCAGGCCCGCGAGGCTCGCTTGAACCGTATGACCCATCAGGAATTGGTGGCAGAACTCAAGCGTATGGAAGCCGAGCATATCAGGCAGGCTGCGCGCCTTCCTGATATCGTTCTTCCACCGGAGGAAGAATCCGCTCGGGGGGAAGAGGCATGGGGCCTGGATGACACCGTTAGAAAAAGCTCAGTCACCGGGTGTATGGGAGCAAGATCAGCCTACTCATCTTATATGTCATCTTATTATGATGACCTTATCAGGTATCAGTCACAGGGTTGTTTTGATAATTTTTCTCATTCTGTACCTTATTTCTTTATGGACCCAACCCATGAGGAATACACTGTTACCATGCCTGCAGCGATTAGCGATGATGAGCCTGAAAGCTTCACGGTCAGGGTCAGTCCGGGCAAAATGGAAATGCTGAAGCAAAAGCAGAAGCTGGACAAGATGCTGATTGATGATGTGCTCAGAATGACGGGTGAATTGCCCTGATTGATGGTTTAATAAGTAGTTAGTGTCGTTTTTTTAAAGGTGGGTCTGGTTCAAGGTTGCCAGATTTCTCTCAAATCTCCCCGTTATCGCCTGAAGATCATTTCAGTTTCGTGAGATTTTATTTGTAAAGACTGTGTTTTCCTGAGCGATCTGTGACAATCTGGTTATTATTGTCAGAGTTGTCCTGTCTATGTCATCGCTGACGTTCAGCGGCAGGCCATCTATAAAAGACATTTAATGCTATTTTTTTAGCGCTAGCAGCATCAGGAGTCACACATTGCCAATCCCTGTCGAGATCTGCGTCAACAGTCTGAATCCAGACTATGTTTACCGCTCTGTTGCAGCGGCCTGCAAGGGTGGCGCTGCACGTATAGAGTTGTGTGGTGATATGTCCTTAGGAGGCACCACTCCCACAATAGAAGCTCTCGAAGCTGCCCGGGAAGCCTTTCAGGATCGTTGTGGTTTACAGTGCATGATCCGCCCCCGGGGTGGCGATTTTTCATTCGGTACCGAAGAAATTTTGCTTATGGAACGGCAGATCTGTGATGCCGCCAAAGCGCGTGCTGATGGTGTCGTCATAGGTGCTCTTGCACTTCCCGGCAATACCATTAATCGTGATGTACTGGGGCGACTGGTCGACACCGCCAAGACCCGTAATCTGTCCGTGACGTTTCACCGTGCACTGGATGCTACACCCAACGTGTTTGAGAGTCTGGATATACTGATTCAATACGGTGTGGATCGTATTCTGAGCAGTGGTACAACCTGGAGTTCTGCTGACGGCGCTTTTGAAGGCGTGAGGATGCTCGAGCAACTGATGTTGAAAGCCGAAAACAGGTTGGAGCTGGTCGTCGGTGGTGGGGTTGGTCCGGACAACGCCGGGAAGATTCTTCAACAACTACCCGTAGAAAATCATTCGACCAGCATTCATGCGTACAGCAGTGTTCTTGATGAGGGAGAAGTATCGGTTGAGAGAGTGCGTTCCCTCTGTACAGCAGTAGAGTCTTTTCAGTAACCCGGTTTACATGGATTGAATGACTTCTTCCATCTCGGTTCGGATGTTGTCGGATTGAGTGCCAAAGATGGCCTGCATATTCTGACCCACCACGACAACAGCCGTGGCTCCCAGTTGTTTAATGGCTTCCTGGTCAACGTCGTCAGGGTTGTTAACCGTGACTCTCAAACGAGTGATACAGGCATCCAGATTCTTAATGTTTCCCTTGCCGCCAAAAGCCAGAATAAGGTCTCTCGCCAGGGCGCTGGATGGAACCACTTTGGCTGAAAGTTCAGCTTCAACTTCACGTCCGGGTGTTTTGAGGTCCAGCAGGGTAATCATGACCCTGAAGATCACATAATAGAGAACTGCATAGACCAGACCCAGGGCAATAATCCAGAGGGGCTTGGTGGCAATGCCGAAGTAAAGGAGATAATCGATCAGGCCGTTGGAAAATGACATGGCCATCTTAATATCAAGATAGTTGGTGATGGCATAAGCCAGTCCGGCCAGCAGGGCATGAATGCCATAAAGTACCGGGGCGACAAAAAGGAATGAAAACTCTATGGGCTCTGTAATGCCTGTGAGCAATGAAGTGAGAGCCGCTGACAGCATTAGGCCACCGACTTTTTGTTTGTTCTCTGGCCTGGCGCAATGCCAGATGGCAATGGCCGCAGCAGGCAAGCCAAACATTTTGAAAAGGTAGCCACCAGCCAGGAATCCGGCAGTGGGATCACCGGCAAAAAAACGTGCAATGTCGCCTCTAAAGACATTACCTGATGGATCAATGAATTCACCCATCTCCATCTGGAAGGGCACATTCCAGATATGATGCAGGCCAAACGGAATCAGGGCACGTTCAACCACACCATAAACAAAGCCTGCCATGACCGGGTTTTCAGTCACCGACCATTGTGAAAAGGCGTCAATAGCACCCTGAATAGGGGGCCAGATAAAGCTCAGCAGGATGCCGAGAAAGACAGCCCCGATGGCGGTGACAATGGGAACAAAGCGCTTTCCTGCAAAGAAGCCCAGATAATCCGGAAGTTTGATCTTGTAATAGCGATTGAACATCCAAGAGGCCATGATACCGACAATAATTCCACCGAAAACACCGGTATCAATCGTATCTATGCCCATAATAGAACTGGGTTCTACTCCGAGCTCTGCGGCCATGACACCCATGGTTCCCAGCATGACCACGAAGCCTACAGTTGCCGCCACTGAGGAAACACCGTCATTATCAGTAAGGCCAATGGCAGTACCAATAGCAAAGATAATGGGCAGGTTTCCGAAGACCATGCCACCCGCCTGGGCCATGATGCTGGAGACGAGATCTGGAATAAAATCGAAGCCGGCACTGCCTACGCCCAGCAGTATTCCCGCAACAGGCAGAACGGCTACAGGCAGCATCAACGCCCGACCTATCTGCTGAAGTGTGCCGAATGCAGATTTGACCATTGGAGAGACTCCGGGGGAGAAGATTCTAATCTGAGAGCAAGCTGAAGATGGGTAAACTTATGGAAGAATAGACCAAACGGCCGTGAGCGTAGAAATAACATTTACTTCCATGGGCGTGTTGACGGCCAGAGTATCTCCAGCTCCCTCCGGGAAGCAAAAGCTACGCATGATCCGCCATTCATTACGGCGATTCATTCATCCTGATGCGGGTGAGATCTTTTTGCCCGGCCATCCTTTGTGACGAGTTGCTTTACTGCCTGATCAGACGCCTGTCATCCTGCCCGGCCCGGTCACTACTGCGCCAGGGGTTAATATCCAGTCCTCCCCGGCGTACATAGCGAGCATAGACGGTCAGAGATTCCATTTCGAAACGGGCCCGGATCTCTGTGAAAACTCTTTCCACACACTGCTCATGAAATTCCTGATGCCCCCGGAATGAACAGATAAACCTCAAAAACGACTCATGACTAATGGCTTCACCTTTATATTGGACGACCACGGTACCCCAATCTGGTTGCCCGGTAACTGGACAGTTGGACTTCAGCAAATGAGAGTGGATGGTTTCTTCCCGGGTGCCTTCAGCCTTTTGCAAGAGGTCAGGCTTATAGTCATAGCAATCAATGGCCACATCCAGCTGATCTACGCCAATACCGGGAGCCGGTTTGAATCCGAAAACTTCCATTTCGGCAATCGTCATCAGCTTTACGCTAACCGGTGCACCTGCCGCTTGACTGAGATCCTTTTCCATTAGCGCCTGAACCTGAGACACAGAGTCAAACTGAGTCTGGTTGAATGAATTCAGGTAAAGCTTGAAGGACTTTGATTCAATGAGACAGGGCGAATGGCACGGCAACTCAAAACGACCCACCATTGCCAACGGCTTACCCTTTTTATTGAGCCATGACAGTTCATAGCCATGCCAGACATCACTGCCAACGAAAGGGAGATTTTCCGGGTCCAGCCCCAACTCCAGCTGCTTATCCTTACGGGGAATGGGAAACAAAAGTTCCGGATTATACTCCGCTTGGTACTCACTGTTTTTCCCCAGTGGGGAGGCATTCACTAATTCACTCATAATTTCACACTCTGACTCAACTCTTTCTGCCCCATAACCCGGCCAGTTCTGCACTCTCCACATTCAGTTTCGCAGGCCTTTGCCCACTCGCAGGAGATGAAGGGCCCATGTGGCCATGATAACGATAGCCAGAACCATCACAACAAAAGCCCAGCCAATACTGATACCACTGTCCTGCCCGAGGATTCCATAACGGAAGGCGTTCACCTGATAAAGGATAGGGTTCAACAGTGAGATGGAGCGGAATGGCTCGGGAAGAACGTCTACTGAGTAGAAAACCCCTCCCAGGTAAGTAAGTGGAGTTAATACAAATGTCGGGATGATGGCGACATCGTCAAATTTTCTGGCAAACACTGCATTGATGAAACCACCCAATGCAAAAAGAGTTGCAGTCAGAAAAACGGCCAGCAGGGTAATAAGAATATGATGAACCTGAAGCTCCACAAAGAAGGCTCCCAGCAGCATAACCAGAACACCAACGTAGAGCCCCCTGACAACACCGCCCATAGTGTACCCGGCCAGAATCACCCAGTTCGGTACCGGTGACACCAGCAACTCTTCAACACTCTTCTGAAACTTGTTGCTGAAAAAGCTGGAAGCCACATTACTGAAGCTGTTGGTAATCACCGCCATCATAACCAGACCCGGTACGACAAAGGTCATATAATCAAAGCCACCCATTTCGCCCACTCTGGAGCCAATCACGGCACCAAAAATAACGAAATACAGAGACATGGTGATCGCTGGCGGCAATAGGGTCTGTGGCCAAATGCGCATGAAACGACGAATTTCTTTACTGAAGATCGTATTAAACGCGACCAGGTTATACTTCCACTCACTCACCGTGCGCTTCCCCCTTCTCAGCTGCACTGCCTTTAGTTTGTCCCGAAGAGTCAGCTCCCGAAGCGTCTGTCGCCGAGGCATCAGAAGTTAAATTGACAAACAGCTCTTCAAGCCGGTTGGACTTGTTTCTCATACTGGCTACTTCAATACGACATTCACTCAGCTGCCTGAACAGGTCATTCACTCCCTGATGCTTGCCAACCTCAACTTCAATGCTACGGTTATCCAACATCTTGACGGTATAACCTGCAAAGGTAGGCAGATATTCAATCGGCTTTTTCAGATCCAGCACAAAGCTCTCTTGTTGAAGCTTGCCCAACAAAGCCTTGGTACTGGTGTTCTCGACAATCTTGCCACTATCGATAATGCCAATATTGCGGCAGAGCTGCTCAGCCTCTTCGAGATAATGAGTGGTCAGGATAATCGTGGTGCCCTGCCCATTGATGTCCCTGAGGAAGTCCCAGAGAGAGCGACGAAGCTCAATATCAACACCGGCGGTCGGTTCATCAAGAATCAGTAGTCTGGGCTGGTGAATCAGGGCTCTGACAATCATCAAACGGCGCTTCATACCGCCGGACAACATTCTTGAGACATTGTGTCGTTTATCCCACAGGCCCAACTGCTTGAGATACTTCTCAGAGCGCTGGCGGGCTTCTTTTGCTGGTATGCCATAGTAACCGGCTTGCGTCACAATGATATCTTCAACTTTTTCAAACTGGTTGAAGTTGAATTCCTGGGGAACGACTCCCAGCATCCGCTTGGCCCTGACAAGATCAGTATCAATGTCGTGCCCGAATATTGAAACCTTGCCAGAAGTCTTTCGAACCAGTGATGAAATAATACCGATAGAGGTTGATTTGCCGGCACCATTGGGTCCCAGCAGGGCGTAAAAATCGCCTTCTTCAACCGAGAGATCAATCCCTTTCAGGGCTTGAAATCCATTGTCGTATTGTTTTCTTAGATTCTGTATTTTCAGTGCCTGAGGCATGTTTTTATAGTCCGTGTTATGCAGAGCTTCTTCTCCATCAAAGCCTTTGCATAGTGTCACTCTTGCTTTTACCCTGCTTTCTCTCATCCATCCAGTGAAATCAAACAGAGGCGATTACTCATGGCAGTTACTTTGAACGTTTTTCCGTCATCAGGAAATAGAAAAATATCCTGCTGCTTATGGCTGTCACTACTTATTGATGTATTGATCTGTAGAGCTTCACTCTCTGCAACGCTGTGGCATAGTCCTTGGAAGAGGCTAAAAAGAGCACTGAGAGAGACGCCCAACCCTTCCCCAAAATGAAAAAAGGATGATTTTATTATAAAACGATAAATTAAACGGCATTTTTAAATTATTTTTTCATACTAAGCCCCAATCAACTGAGTCAGTGCTGGTTTAAGTTGTGGATAAGTGAATGAAAATCCTTCAGCCATGAGACGCTGTGGGTAGATATTCTGGCCTTTCAATACCATTTCAGAAGACTCCCCCAACATTCCCCTGAGAACCATGGCTGGCATTTTCAGGAAGGCCGGACGATTAAGAGTGCCGGCCAGAGTCACGGCAAAGTCTTTATTACTGACAGCTTCAGGAGCGGTGGCATTAAAGGCGCCCTCAGCTGAGTCATTCTCCAGCAAAAATTCCAGCGCATTCACCATATCTTCCATGTGAATCCACGACATCATCTGCTTGCCAGAACCCAGCGGACCACCAATACCCAGACGGAAAGGAAGCATCATTTCCCGGAGCGCACCGCCTTCAGGGTGCAATACTACTCCGGTTCTGACCAGACAAACCCGCAGCCCCAAATCCTTTGCACGCACAGCAGCCTGCTCCCAGCGTATACACAGTCCTGCAGCAAAGTCATCCCCAGCCCCGGAAGACTCATCCAGACGGGCAGCATCGTCCCTACCACCATAAAACCCAATAGCAGAGCCACTGATCAGACAGTCTGGCCGGTTTTCCATTCTCTCAGTCAGGTCAACCAATTCTGAAGTCAATGCGATCCGGCTATTGAGCAACTGTCTTTTTCTTGAGGGAGTCCAACGCTTATCCATCACTCCTTCACCGGCCAGATTGACAATGGCATCGAAGGCTTCAGAGGGCTTCACAGCCGACAAGGACTTTACAGGCTTCACTTCAGTGGACAGAAGGCGGTGTACATCCCTGGCATCCTGTCTGCTCAAAATGGTCAGCCGATGCCCTTTTGATAAAAGTCTGGCCACCAGTCGGCGGCCAATAAACCCTGTTCCCCCGGTAATCAGTATCTGCATGACATAAGTCCCGAATAAGCCTTGAAATGAAATGGAGCGTCCTCAGTCTCACGGGATAAAATCCCATGATTCCATATTAAACAGCCATGAGCTTCAGAAACAATTTTTTACTGATGATTTTTATTGCAGAATGAATGAACTTTGAGGCAGATTTTTTACCCATAAAAAAATACCCTGGGTCCCCTCAAACCCGGGTATTTGATCAGCTGGCTTGTCACTGGCTCCCGCTTCTTTTTTTTATGTCCCTTATTCTCTGGCGCTTTTTATTATTTTTCTTGATTGGCCCGAGTGACTTCATAATACGTATTACCTACTACAAAAACCTTGATCTATATCAATAAAGCTTCGGTTTACACCTATGCGAATATCCAGTCACGAATATAAGGCATTTGTCTTTTTTTATTTCACTTTCACTCAAGCAGTCCAAAACCCGGTTTTTTGACTTATGTCAGCCATAATGTCACCACTCCATGAAACCGACTGCATCTAAAAAGACACAGTGTAAACTGAGCGTCCTGACTATTTTTACCGTAAAACATTTTTTGAGTGTTTCGGGCAATTGATCAAGAGTCCGCAAAGCACTCCGGCTAACTGTATACCAGACAGGAGTATGACCATGGATCCAGAGTCTGCCGTAATGGAGATTATCATTAACTCTGGCCTCGCTCGCAGCTGTGCTTACGATGCTTTGTCCAAGGCAAAGGCTGGGGATTACGAAGGAGCCGAAGAGATGATAGCTCACGCCCGGGAGGCCGCAAAAGGGGCTCACAGAATCCAGACTCAACTGATCGAGGAAGATCAGGGCGAAGGGAAAAGGCCAATGACCCTGGTGATGGTACATGCCCAGGATCATTTGATGACATCCATGCTGGCTCAGGAAATGGTTCAGGAGCTGATAACACTTCACAAAAAAATCGATCAGAAGCAAAAATGGCCACAATAAAAGACGTCGCTGAGCGAGCAAAAGTATCCCGTGCTATCGTATCCAGGGTACTGAAAAATACCGGACAGGTAACGGAGACAACCCGCCTGTGAGTGGAGTTTGCTATTCAAGAGATGGCTGCAGGTTGTGTGGAAGCCTTTGCTTTTCTCTGTGAATACAGTTTAACGAAACTCGCGAAATTCTCCATCCATAGCCTCTCATTGGGAGCGTAGCGACCTTTGAAGGTTTGGATGGAGATGGATAGCGAATAGCCCGTATAGGGCTGTCATTTCTCCGGCCTCTCCTGTTTCTGTATGTATTCCTTCAGAACTTCCAAAGGCGCACCGTCAGCCGTTATCAAGCAGTACGCCCTTGTCCATAGAACAGGCTTCCAATAATGCATTTTCAAGTGCTTTGAAAACTCTTTTCGGATAAGCCTGCTGGTGACAGTTTTCAGGTTGTTCACGAACTTGCTGGGCATGATGTTCGGATGCAGATCAAGCATTAGGTGAACATGGTCAGCCTCTCCACCAAACTCTTCAAGATCAACCTCCCACTTTTGGCAAAGGTCACGACAGATTTCTTCCAACCTGACCAGCATGGGAGCTGTGAAGCATCTACGGCGGTATTTTGTTACTAACACTAAATGATATTTTAGCTTATAGACACAATGATAGTGGGATTTCATTCTATTACACTAAGTTATTTTGTGTTATTATAGTCGTATGAGAGCATACAAGTACAGAACCTACCCCAACCCTGAACAGCGAGTGCTGATTGAAAAGCACTTCGGTTGCTCTCGTCATGTCTATAACTGGGCATTGTCAGAAAAAGACAAACATTACAAAGAAACCGGAAAGAGCCTGTCAAAGCGTCAGCTTCAGGATCGTCTGGTTGCCAGCAAGAAAGACGACAAAGAATGGTTGACGGACGTCAACAGTCAAAGTCTGCTGGCCTCTCTCGCCAACCTGGATACTGCGTTCACCAACTTTTTTCAGGGTCGAGCCCAGTTTCCAAAATTCAAATCAAAATATTCCGGCTGGCAGTCTTTCCAATGCCCCCAGCATGTAACGGTTGATTTTGAAGCATCGGCTATCAACCTGCCAAAGCTGAAGGGAATAAAAGCAAAACTTCATCGCCCGTTTTCCGGCAAGGTCAAAACCGTTACTGTCAAGCGTTCACCGTCAGGCAAATACTTTGCCAGTGTGTTGGTTGATGATGGTGTTGTTGATCCAGCTCCTGCAACGATTGAAAGAGAAAACACTGTTGGTCTTGATGTTGGGCTGACTGAATTTCTTATTGATAGTAAAGGTAACAAGACTGAAAACCCTCGTATTCTGAAGGCTTCACTGGTTCGGCTGGCAATGGAGCAAAAGATACTCGCCAGAAAGAAAAAAGGTTCAGCCAACAGATCAAAGCAAAAACGCAAAGTCTCCATAATCCATGAAAAAATAGCCAACCGTCGCTACGATTTCACGCACCAGGCAACAGCAAATTTGGCTGACAAAAGCCACGCAACCACCTTTGCTGTAGAAGACCTCAATATCAAAGGCATGATAAAAAACCGTAAACTTGCCAGAGCAATACAGGACGCAGGCTGGGGAATGTTTCTGACGACACTGGAATACAAGTGTCGTTGGAATGGCAAGAACCTGATTCGGATAGGGAGGTTCCATCCGAGTTCCAAACTGTGTAATTGCTGCGGCTATAAAATGGAAGCCATGCCCCTGTCTGTGCGGGAGTGGCAGTGCCCAAATTGTCAATCTGTCAATGACAGGGACATAAACGCCGCCTGTAATATCCGTGATATTGGTTTAGCTGATTCGCTGGGATGCAGCGTTTGTATAAAGAGTTCCCCTGTAGCAATATCTGTCAGCGCAGGTGCTACAGCGAAAGGTGTTGAGAGTTCTCAGCGTGGGTCGCAAGAAGCCCCCACTAAAGCTGCTTCAGCGGCTTAGTGGTGGGAGTACATCACCCCGTAAATTAATCATCAAAATAAATAGAAGGATGAGGAGGGCAGAGCACGCCAACGAATGCACCAGCGGCAAAACCAGCAAAATGACTAGCAGCAAGGTAGCCATAAAATGCATAAGCTATAGGGCAGCTGGCAAGGCTAATAGAAAAACCTATAAACCCGTAAGGTAGTACTTCAATTACGCTATTTCCCGCTCCAAAAACAGCTCCGGATAGAGTAGCTGTGCGTACACCAGCAGCCAAAGCGGTCATAACATCACCAGTCTCAGCCAAACCACTGTAAATATTAATAATGCCAGAGGTACCAATAAGAGTTGCCCCAATAAGAGCAGAGCCAGCAGCACCAATAAAAGCATTAGTAGCAATTTGAGATATTCTGGTTACCCGTTCACGCAATGATCGAGGAGGAGGCATATTCTCAAAAACATATGACGGCACCGGAGCCCTACAGCTAGGACAAGTCTTGGAATGGCCATACCATATAGCAAGACATTTTCTTCCAAAAACATGAGATTCATGGCACGGGAGAACCACTTTTTTATTCTTACATCGAAGATCTTCATTATCTTTTTCATTAAAAGACCCGAGACAGATTTGACATGCATCCGAAACACTCATTGTCATAAAATAAGTTCCATTTCTGTTCATTAGTAAATAATGAGATAAAAAACTGGCAGAAAAGTTCCCCAAATTTTATGACTTACCCTGTGAAAAGCCATAACGATGCCAGGCGGAAGAACCGTTGCCTCGTCTCAGCTTTGCTCGCTACTTTTGCGACAGCTTCCTCCGTGGGAATGACGCCCTCCTACTTAGCGACCATTCTGGCAATATCATCATGCTCCATGCCACTCCGGGCGAAGAAGTGCTTGAGACGATTGCACCCGGAGCCGGTCCCGGTACGTGCCCCAAAGTTCGGGCAATACGGGAAAGGTTGACTGAACCCATCTGCATGAGGCCAAAAATAACCAGCGCAATAAGGTCAATACAGGATTGATGCCCAAGAGAGGTTTCAAGATGATTTGCCAGTAAATGGGGGCTTGTCCCCTGCAGAGGTCGTCAAGTTGCAAGATCAGTCATTTGGTCCATATATATTCTTCAGCATATGGAGGTTATTGGCTGATATGAAAAAATATATAGCTCTGACTGCTCTTTTTTGTCTTTCCTGTAAGAGTGTTGCCACAGGCTATGTTATCCGCAGTCCTTATGACTACAATTCTGTGGCTAATTTTGTGCTTCAATCAAATGGCTGGGGTATTCTTTGGGTGTCCATCCGGCAGCAGGCTTTTCCATACTGGGTGCAAGGCTTCCCCGCGCCAACAAACTTTTTCCCTAGTCATATGGGTATTATGATTCGAGGCTGCATGTATTATGTTGAGGTACTGGATTACTTCTCTCCCTAGCAGCCTGTCGGACTTAAGGCTGTCCTACTGCGGTTGCAATAAATTGGTC
>NZ_JAHHPR010000232.1:0-7588 GCF_024606255.1 Endozoicomonas sp. SESOKO3 | reverse complement strand
TGTTGTCACTGTCTTTTAGCCGCTTGATGACATTCAGTACCTGGCTGGGTCTTCGTGTTCGCCTTGCTTCTCAAGGCAAGGGAAAATGGCAGGCCAGTGGTGGCGAGAAATCCAAGTTTGGTCTGTCTGCCAGCCAGGTACTGAATGTCATCAAGCGGCTAAAAGACAGTGACAACATGGATTCTTTGCAGCTGCTGCACTTCCATCTGGGTTCCCAGATGTCGAATATTCGTGATATCCGCAAGGGGATCAGCGAGTGTGCAAGAGTTTATGCGGAACTGTATCGCCTGGGTGCCCCGATCCATTGTCTGGATGTGGGTGGCGGCCTGGCTGTGGACTACGAAGGTACCCGAAGCCAGAGCAACTGTTCCATGAACTACAGCCTTCAGGAATATGCGAACAATATCGTTTATACCCTGGGCGATCTTTGCGCTGAACAGGCCATTCCTGTGCCAAGGATTATATCGGAGTCGGGTAGAAATCTGACGGCGCACCATGCCGTCCTGATCACCGACGTAGTGGGTGTCGAAAGCTACGAGCCGGAAGAGCCTGTGGCACCGGGCAAAGAAGCCCCGCAACTTCTCCACAATATGTGGGGCTCCTGGAAAGATCTGGTGAAAGGTGTTGAGCAACGGGCACTGGTTGAATTGTTCCACGATACTCAGAGTGACCTTTCTGAGGTTCATACCCAATTCGGAATAGGCCTGCTGGATCTGGAACAGAGAGCCTGGGCAGAAAGTATTAATTTAAGAATCTGTTATGAGCTGTCCAAACGGCTGTCTCATAAAAATCGTTCGCACAGACCTCTGATTGATGAGCTGAGTGAAAAACTGGCTGACAAATTCTACGTCAACTTTTCACTGTTTCAATCGTTGCCCGATGCCTGGGGTATTGATCAGGTATTCCCGGTGCTGCCACTTTCCGGACTGAACCGCCCGCCCGAAAAGCGTGCCGTTATGCTCGATATTACCTGTGACTCCGACGGCACCATTGACCAGTACGTTGACGGTCAGGGTATAGAAACCACTCTGCCTGTCCCTGAGTGGCATTCGGACAAGCCTTACATGATTGGTATTTTCCTGGTTGGTGCCTATCAGGAAATTCTTGGTGACATGCACAATTTATTTGGCGACACCGACACAGTATCCGTTCGTGTCACAGACCTTGGATTAATTGAGATGTTTGATTTCCAGGCTGGGGACACCGTAGAAGATGTTCTTAAATACGTGAATCTGAAACCGGAAAGCTTCCTGCATACCTATCAGAAACTTGTGGAAGAATATCTGCCAGAATCCAGCCGGACCTCTGTGCTGGAAGAGCTGGAAGCAGGCCTAAAGGGCTACACCTACCTTGAACACCTGGGAGGAGTTGAGCTGTGATGTTCTTCGAAGGCTCTGAAAAAAAAGTAGAAGTCATTACAGCGGCCGAGGCGGGCTCGCTGCGTGAGCTGGGCAAAGACTTCTGGTCTGATATGGTGGCCAAGGCTCAGGCGGACATTCTGACGACCCTGAGTAATGACTATTGCGACGCTTATCTGCTGTCAGAATCGAGTCTGTTTGTTTGGGAAGACCGCTTCCTGATGTTGACCTGTGGAACCACGACTCTGGCCGATGCATTCCTTTATTTTCTGGAACACATCGCTGATGAACACATTCTGTTTGCCAGTTTCCAACGCAAAAATGAGTACCAGTCGCATCTGCAGAAAACGTCTTTCGAGAAAGACATTAACCGGATTCAGTCTGAGCTGGAGGGTAGTGCCTTCCGTATCGGCAGTCTGGACAGTCACCACAACTACATCTTCCATCTGAATCGTCCCTATCATCCCCATGCGGATGATCAGACCAGCGAATTACTGATGTATCATATCAAAGGTGCAGCTGCTCACTATCTTCGTAGTGAAGGACAAACGATTGAAGGCATCCGGCAATTGCTCAGACTGGATGAAATCCTGCCAGATTTTGATCTGAGTGACTGGTTGTTTGAACCCTTTGGCTACTCTCTCAACGCCATCAAGGATGATCGTTACGCCACTTTCCATATCACACCTCAGGAAGACAGCTCCTATGTCAGCTTTGAAACCAACCTGAATATGGAAGACACCGCTATTCTGGAAAAGCTACTGGAAGCCCTGCGCCCCGGGAGCTGGGATCTGATTGGCTTTAATGCACCGGCGCCCTTGCGGGAAAATGGCGAGTTCAGCTGTCTGACAGAGTGCCGTCTGCCTCTGCAGTGTGGCTATGAAATGAGCTTTAATCATTACCAGCACAAAGAGCAGCGCTCATTACAGGCGGTGGAACTGACGGGATAAAATCATGACTACGTCGATAAAAAAGGAAGACCACTCCCTTTACGCTAACGCCTTTGGCTTTCTGCGACAGCCGTTGGATTTCAATCCTGTTCAGTCGGGAGCTGACCTGATCATTACCGGCATTCCTTTTGATCTGGCGACTACAGGACGCAGCGGTGCTCGCTTTGGTCCCGAGGCCATTCGCAAGGCATCGGTAAACCTATCCTGGGAGGGCAAGCGCTGGCCCTGGTTCTTCAACCTGAAAGACTATCTGTCCATTGCTGACTGTGGTGACCTGGTCTTTGAATGCGGTAACGCCCAAGATATGAGCGATACCCTGTTTCAGCATGCCGACCAGCTATTGTCTGCTGGCAAACGTATGCTGTCGTTTGGAGGCGATCACTTTATTACCCTGCCTTTGCTGAGAGCTCACGCCAAATATCATGGTCCTTTGGCATTGGTCCACTTTGATGCTCATACCGACGACTATAACCAGGGTGGCAAGTTCGACCACGGAACCATGTTTTATCATGCTCAGGTTGAAGGGTTGATTGATGCCTCGGCTTCAACCCAGATTGGTATTCGAACCACTTACGATCACAAGAACACCCGTTTCAATGTTCTGGATGCCAGCTACGTTAACGGTGCACCAGTGGCAGAGATAATCGAAAAAATACGCGAAAAAGCAGGTGATCGTCTTGTTTACCTGACCTTTGATATCGACTGTCTGGACCCGGCCTATGCTCCGGGAACCGGAACACCGGTTTGTGGCGGCCTGAGCTCGGACCGGGCTTTGCAACTGCTCAGAGGTCTTCAGGGACTGGATATTGTGGGCATGGACGTGGTTGAAGTTGCACCAGCTTATGATCACGCCGATATTACCGCTCTGGCGGGTGCTACGATTGCTCTTGAGATGCTTTATCTACAGGCAGCCCGATCAGAAGCCACCTGACAACCCTTCAGCTCAGACAAGCTGCCCGTTAGTAGCCTGTCTGGCGGGAAGTTGTCCTACCACTCTGATCACATCAAGCTTATCCGAACATGAGAGCAGGGCGGGGTGTGAGCCCGGCTCTCCTTCCGGTATGGGTTGTCCTACCTTCTGATAAAAGTCTACCCAATAAGGCAATATTTCTCCGGTTTCCAGATCACGGAACCCCATGGGGGTTTCTGGAAATACCGGTTCTCCCTCGTTAGCAGACCTGAACGCTTCCAAAACAAGAGCGCTACAGTACCAGGCTCGTTCACTGATATCGGATCGAGCATGACCCTGCGGAGAAAAGTCCCTATTGTAAGGAATGTGCAACTGCTGATCAGCAAAGGCCAACGCTTTATTAACTAAAGGAAGCCATGGTGACTTGAGACGAGCCACCAGAATGCATGGTCGTCCCAGTCCATCGCACACCGATTTATCCATAAATTGAGTCAGGGTTATTGTCTGAACCTTTGGCATCACCGCTTCAACCAACTCCCCGCTCTCAGTCGCAATGGCCACATGATTCAGGGCCATGCCGTTATAACCAGCAAACAGTCTACTGATGACCCACTCCAGCTCTCCTCCCTTGCGAAGTTGAAACAGAAGGTCGCCTTTTTGCAGTTCTGGAATGGGCATGGAATTTGGCTGCTCAGTCATTTACCAAAATCCTCATCGTTGAAAATAGCGATCTAAAATTTGCTTTCTGATAAGATTTAATTGATGTTCTAATTCTGTATATAGAGATGGCAGAAATAATGACATATCTTGTTTCCCCAGCAATAGTTTTGTTGAATCATCTATAGACAGTCGGATCTGATCAATTTCTAAATTTCGCTCAACGTTATGTATAGATACTCTGACTTGTAATACTCCACCGACAATTACTTTTTCACTTAATATTTGAACCTTAACAGGGTTGTTCCAAACAAGCTGGTTGGTTTTCGAATCAAATTCATAATCTCCATCACTTGTCTTAGTAAGAATAATTTTTCGATCTAGAAACGTTATTTGATTTGGTATTGAGTTTGCTATATAGCCCTGAATCCCAGAGATTATTTCTGGAGAGCGACTTTCTAATTGAGCAAAGAGGCTTTCTAGTTCCTCCTCAATCATTTCTTTAGCCTCACCGTATACGCAAATTTTAGGGCCAAGGAGTTTTCCAAGGGGTTTTATAATCGGTTTTGTATCAAATGTGTAATGGTAATTATTAACCTTCCCTGTGTTACAAAAATGATTCAGACTTACTTCAGTCCTCAGGGTCATATCGAATTCTGTATGCTCTTGCCATATCTTCCTTTCACGAATAAATTTTGGAATTAATTTTAAAGAAATTATAGGTCTTATATATATGCGGCAAAACACATGATATGGGATCTCAAAATAGATACGATCATTTAACGAATCCACCTTAACTTTTATCTCATTAGTTTTTGTTATGCGTAATTTATGTTCTTTATTTCTCTCAAAGAGAAAGGGCTCGGTTTTAGATTTTTCATTTACCATTTCCTGTATATAGCCCGCTACAGATTTATCAATACAATCCCGTTCCTCAGGGGTTAGCTCCCTTTTGGTATAGTAAGAATATGCTCTGTGAGCGTTTACACCTCCGATTATAAATCCTATACCTGCACCTACAAGCGCTGCGGAGCCACACCCATCCAGCTTGTCGTTTCCCCTGAGCCAATTAGTGCTGAATCGACTTATCGCAGAGGTAGCACCGCCCGCTACAGATCCGCTTAAACTTCCAGCAATAACTTTCATAGGTTTGGATCTTGCCATTTCTTCATCACAAGCATTAATTACGCGAGCCGTTGCTTGGGATGATATCCCTCTTAATATATTCCCGACACCTCCGGCTGTACCACCTGAAAAAGCTCCAATAACAGCATTTCTTGCTGTTTCTTTAGTAAAAAAGGTACCGTTTTCTCGATTAATTACAGCTTTAGTTGCACTTTCGGCAAGATTTGAGCTAAATCCACCAACCGCTCCTGCAAGAACGTCATCCACTACTAAAAAGCCTGTGGTTGCGGCATTGCCTAGGGTTGCTCCGCTGGTTATTGAACCAGTAAATTTACCTAATACCTTCAATGCTCCGGAAGTACACAAACCAGCTACTGCTCCACTTATTCCTCCTATGAAGCTTTGTTTGATATACTCTCCTGGATCGCAGTCTCTTGCTTTACAGCTATATATTGAGCCTTGTATCCCTGAGCTAATCAATGCTCCTCCTACAGCCGCTTCCAGCTCACCCGTACGCAATGTAAGTGTTACTCCAGCCGCAACTTGAATGCCTCCTAAAGCAACCCCTATAGTCGTTCCGATAGGCCCTCCACCCCTTAATCTTGGATGAACATATACCTTATAACTTCCGTCGTTTAATCTGTGGAGGTCTACCCATGTTCCTTTACAAAATCCTCGCAAATGGCAGATCTCATTCTGGATTTCCTTTGGAATGTTTACAATGTCGTATGGGGGAATAAAAATCGTTTTCCCATCCTCCGACATAACCCAGGCTTCCAACCCATTTTGCCCGAGCATAAGAGCAACTTGCATGCCTTTAACCGTCCAGCTATTGATCAAGCCATTAGAGGTGTATGGCTCAGGTAAGCTAAATCGACTTCTTTCTTCATGGCCAGACTGCTTCTTTGTATTTTCTGGAAGTGAATCTGCCTGCTGATCTTCAATACCATTAGCTTGTGCACCTGCATCGGGGCCAACACTGCTTTTACCACCTCTTGCTACTTGCAATAACTGATCACTAACGCCGCTCGCCTCTGGTGCTTGCAGCATGTATTCATTAATGATTTCTTCAGAAGCTGTGCCCTCCGGTTCCAATCTCACTATCTCCTGTTTTTCGTTCAATAGCTTCAACTCAAAATCAAGATCGAATTCATCAGTCTGCTCAATCACTGCTGCAATCCGTTCAACGATAATGGCAGCCTGTATATCCTTTTCATGGTCTTCAATGCCTTCGGACATATCTAACAGGTGTTCTATAAACTCCGCCTGTCCGTTGAGCAGGGGCTTCAACCACCGTATGACTTGTTGTGTACTTCCCAGGTTTTTGAGGAGTTGATTGAATTGCGTTGGAGTGAGACGCAAAGAACTAACCTGGTTCCCATTGATATTTACACGCAGCCTTCTGTCGGACTCACCACTCCAGGTTCCAAACAGCCAGTGCATAGGGTTGTCACCTGTCAACTCTGTCAGCCAGCCCCAGTCCAGTCTGAGTATGGGACCTATGCTGATCTCCCAGTCGGTATTGCTTTGCAGTGCCATCCAGTGTGGTTTCCAATGCTGGTTATTGTCATCGCCGGGCCAAAAAATACCACCACCGTCACCACTCTCCGTTCTGTCAAATTTCGATCCTGCCTGAAGTCCTGTTATGTTCAGCCCTTTTCCCTTTTTATTTGGTTCATTTTCCGTCGTTTTTTTATCTTCCTTCTGGCTTCTGGCGGTTGCCAGAGCGAGTATGGGTTGAGTGGAGAGTATGAATTGACCAACGTCATAGCTGTATTTATTTAAGAGTGTTTCTGAGCATCGGTAGGGTCTTATCAGGGTGATATCCAGCTGCCAGCTTTTGGTGGTTAAATAAAAAATACTGCCCGAAGTTGAAGGGTCAAACTCCTCAGAGAGACTTATGATGTCAGCGTTATTTTTAGACTGGATATGTGCTGCGCAGATCACCAGTTGCTCAAAAGGCTGAATGGTGAGAGTCAGCTCAACGCTTCCTGAATATCCTGACTCTGGAGAAGGTTGGATGTAGAAACGGGACTTTATCTGATCTTCAAGTGTTGTCATTGATGGCGGTTGCCATTCGAGTAAGTGAGGGTGCGGGAGTGTTGACTCTGGTGTGTTTTCTTTTGAATCCATTGCTTGTGACTGATGTGGATGCGAACTACTCTGTTGACCAGCAACTCCATCCCATGCCTGCACGAGACCAGCAATCCAAAATAGAATCAATAAATGTAAGTATGCTCGTTTAAGGAATAACGACAATTTGAGGTTATTTTGTTTCCTCGCCGTCAAAACTTGAGGGGCCATGGAAATTTGCCATCAACAAGATGTGATTAAGCGGTGGGTGAAGAAAAAGCCCTTTGCACCAGTGACGAAGCGTAAAATCCAGCTGAGAAAGGGGTTGTTAAACCACGCACGATGCGCAGAGAATTATAGCAGAGTAGGGGTAGCTTCATTTTTTTGCTATGGAATAACAGCTGAATACGTTTTTGGTTTTTTTTCATTGCAGCCTTGATTAATGCCTACCGGCCAGAACCCCTAGCAGCCTGTCGGACTTAAGGCTGTCCTACTGCGGTTGCAATAAATTGGTC
>NZ_JAHHPR010000022.1:0-1999 GCF_024606255.1 Endozoicomonas sp. SESOKO3 | reverse complement strand
GCCCCATCATCTACCCGATCCCGTCAGCTTCTGGCCGCTGGCTCCCGGCTGGTGGCTGTCCGCCTTTCTAATCATAGTGATTGTCACCCTGATGACGCTGTTTGTGGTTCGCTACATTCGTCGAAATCGCTATCGCAGGCTGGCATGTAAACAGGCTCATTTTATTTTCAGCGCTTATCAGAAACACAATAATGCATTCCAGTTTGCCAATGACTGCAACCGTTTACTCAAACAGACAGCATTGCATGCCTACCCGGCCGAACAGGTCGCTCGTCTTCATGGCGACCCGTGGCTGGAGTTCCTCTCCCAAAAGAGTGGCATCCCCGCATTCAACGGGAACCCCGGACAAGCTCTGGGTGACGCACGTTTTCAGAAAATGTCTGTATCGAAAGAGATGCCCACAGTGAAAGAAGCGTCCGTAGCGAAAGACAAACCAGAGGTTGATGTGAATCAGCTCCATAAACTGACTGTCCGCTGGATCAGGAAACACCATGCTTGAGTTGCAATGGCCCTGGATGTTACTGGCCGCCCCCTTGCCCTTGCTGGTTTATCGTTTTGCCAGCCCCGCCACCCGTGCCTCAGGTGCTGCTTTGCGAGTCCCGTTTTATCGGGGGCTGGCTGATATTGCCGGTGAGCATCCTGCACACCAGGAAACACTTAAGCGCTGGCAAACACTGCTGCCCTGGCTGATCTGGATGCTGCTGGTCGTCGCTGCGTCAAAACCGGTCTGGCTGGGAGAACCGGTTCAAATAGAGAGATCAGGAAGAGATTTGATGATCGCAGTCGACCTGTCCGGCAGTATGGAAATCGCCGACATGGAACTGAAGGGCAAACCGGTGAATCGTCTGGTGGTGACCAAGCATGTATTGAACGACTTTATTGAAAAACGCAAGGGCGACCGGCTTGGACTGATTTTGTTTGGAACCCAGGCCTACCTACAGGCACCTCTCACCTTTGACCTGAAAACCATTGGCACCCTGATGGACGAATCAGCGATTGGCATGGCAGGCAATAAAACCGCCATCGGTGATGCTCTGGGTCTGGCAGTAAAGCACCTTCGTAAACGCCCCCAGGACAGTCGGATACTGATATTAATGACCGACGGTGCCAACACCGCCGGAGAAATTACACCTGTTCAGGCTGCAAAACTGGCCGCTTCGGAAAACATTCGCATTTATACCATTGGCCTGGGAGCGGATGAAATGATCCAGCCAGGCCTCTTTGGTTCATCCATTGGTGCACGGCGGATCAACCCCTCTGAAGATCTGGACGAAAAAACCCTGAAAGAAATTGCAGAGCTCACGGGTGGGCAATATTTCCGGGCAAAAAATACCGAAGGGCTTGAAAAGATATACGACGAACTCGACAAACTGGAGCCTGTCAGGCAGAACAAAGAACGCTTCAGGCCTGGCATAGCCCTGTTTTTCTGGCCTCTGGCACTGGCCCTGATTCTCAGCCTGCTCATGGCGACGCTGAGAGCCTTCCCTGAAGCATCAATTAGCCAGCCAGGGAGGAATCATTAATGAGTGAGCTTATCAGTCAATTCCATTTTCTGCGCCCTCTGTGGTTGCTGGCCTTCATCCCATGTCTGATTCTGCTGACCGCTTTTTGGCGACAACAGCAGCAAACCGGAGACTGGAAGCGGGTTATCGCCCCTGAATTATTGCAACACCTTACACAGGGTCACAGTGAGAAACAGAGCCGACTCCCCTTCTACCTGCTTTTGGCTGTCTGGACACTGGCCGTTCTGGCACTGGCTGGCCCTACCTGGCAAAAAATCCCCACCCCTGTTAACAAAAGTCTTCAGCCCCTGGTAGTCGTCGTAGATATGTCTTACAAAATGTATGCTGAAGACGATAAACCCGATCGACTTTCCAGGACTCGTTACAAACTGCTGGATCTGTTTAATATGCGCAAGGACGGGCTTTCAGCCCTGGTTGCCTTCGCAGGCTCAGCACATACTGTTGCCCCCTTAACAGACGACAATCGTACTTTAGCC
>NZ_JAHHPR010000231.1:0-2533 GCF_024606255.1 Endozoicomonas sp. SESOKO3 | reverse complement strand
GGCCAAAACCTATGAAGATAAAGGTGATGACTATAACAGCATCATGGTGAAAGCACTTGCTGACCGGCTGGCTGAAGCCTTTGCTGAGTATATGCACGAGAAAGTACGTAAAGAATTCTGGTGCTACGCGCCGGATGAAGTATTGAGTAACGAAGAACTGATCAAGGAGAAGTACACAGGCATCCGTCCTGCCCCCGGCTACCCTGCCTGTCCTGACCACACAGAAAAAGCAGTACTGTTTGAACTGCTGAATGGAGAGGAAAATACCGGTGTCAATCTGACAGAACACTTTGCCATGATGCCGGCAGCGAGTGTCAGTGGTTGGTACTTCTCTCACCCGGAGTCCAAATACTTTGGTCTGGGTAAGATTGCCAGAGATCAGCTTGCTTCTTACGCCGAACGAAAAGGTATGAGTTTGGAAGAAGCCGAACGCTGGTTGCGCCCAAATCTTGAATAATCCGGTTCTTTTGAATCAGCAGGGACAGGTCTATGTTTTCAGGGATCCGTTCCTGTCACCGAAATGTTTAATCCATTACATCATTTTTACTGTCAGTCTTCAGCCCAGACATATTATCGTGAGAACCCAGCCTCGGATCACTTGAGCAAGAAAAAACTTCCGGTTTTGACAGGTGACACAGACACTTCTGTACGCATACAATCTAATATAACCATCTATAAAGCCTGAGGTTTGCTTGAAACAGCGCGTTACAACTATACTGAAATTGAGCACCCCCATCATCATCGCGATGCTGTCTCAAAGCCTCCTCAACCTTGTCGATGCTGCCCTTGTAGGCCCTCTCGGAAAAGAAGCACTTGCCGCAGTGGGTGCCGCCAGTTACGCAAACTTTGTCGCCCTCTCCCTTGTTGCAGGACTCTCTGCCGGAGTACAGGCTCAGGTAGCTCGAAGATTGGGGGCTGGTCATAGCCTTCTATGTGCGACACCCGTCAACCATGGCATCATCATCTCGCTTTTCTTTGCCTTGCCCGTCAGTCTGATACTGATGTTGTTGGCCCCCTGGATATTGCAAATTTTTAACCAGGGTGAATTGGTGCACGACACTGCCGTTATCTATTTTCGAATTCGTGTCATGTCTCTGGCTGCAGCGGCTCTTTGCCTATCTTTCAGAGGCTACTGGAATGGCACCGGTAGACCTTCAGGATTTCTTCGTATTTTGATCATCTCCCATCTGTTCAACGCATTGGTGAGTTTCTGCCTTATCTATGGCGTAGGCCCATTACCTGCAATGGGTGTTGCCGGAGCAGCGCTTGGCACCTTCCTGGCTATGTACCTCGCCGCCATGCTAAATTTGTTCAGCCTTTTGGGGGTCGCCAAAAAACAGGGGTTCATGGACTTCAAGTTTTTTATGAAACTTGACTTCAGCCAGACCATTCGACTGATTCGACTGGCTGTTCCCGATTCTCTTCAACAGATCCTGTTCTCTCTTGGCTTTATGGTGCTATTTGCCATCATTGCCCGGATGGGAACCAGTGAGCTGGCCGTAGCCCATGTTCTAATGAATATTTCTCTGTTGTTGATTTTGCCGGGTATGGGTATGGGTATGGCCGCTAATACCTTGGTGAGTCAGAGCCTGGGAGCCGGAAAACCTCATAAAGCCTGGCGCTGGGGCTGGGATATTGTCATGGTGGCAGCCACTGTGCTGCTATTTCTGAGTCTCCCTTTACTTTTTACTCCCGAGTTCCTGCTGAGTCTCTTTCTTCATCAGGAACCTCTTGTCGAGATGGGAAAGATTCCTCTTCAGCTGACCGGTATGAGTATCTTCCTTGATGCAGCTTCCCTCGTATTCACACAGGCTCTTCTGGGTGCCGGTGCCAATCGCACGGTACTGGGTATCAGAGCTGCCGGACAATGGCTAATCCTGCTACCACTGTGCTGGCTGGTTGGGCCTGTGCTGGGTCTGGGTTTGACTGCCATCTGGCTCGTTCAGGCTTTACAGAGACTGATCAGCTCACTGGCTTTTGTTATGGTCTGGCAGACCCGGAAATGGGAAAGAATCATTGTTTAGATTCGTAAAAGTGTTCGACACGACAATAACCTCCTAAATACCGGTACCATGATCCAGATTATTGTTATCCATCAGGTTATTAAGGATATCAGCATCACTGCCACCCAGGGCAAACAGGTCAACATCCTTAAAGGTCACTTTCTTCGTAACATCGCCACTGGCAGTTTCACTGATCTCCATCACCGTATCATTGCCGCTGGCAACAAAATGGAAATGCTCGTCCAGATTGTCGCTGGGATCCACCAGAATATCATCCAGCTTCAGCATGTCACCTTCATCAGTGCTGAAGTCGGTAATGATAAGCTCGGCAGGGTTTTGCGCCGTGCCGCTGGCATTGAAATCGAAGATATCAGCCCCCAGGCCGCCAGAAGCGGTGACGTCATCATGGTCAATGGTGAAAATATCGTCCCCAATATCTCCAATCAGAGTATCCAAACCAGCACTGGAACTATGGTCAAAGCCTACTACCCGGTCACTGATGCTAACCACATCATTACCACTGCTATCGC